>NZ_JBVIHM010000001.1:870909-902930 GCF_055570295.1 Streptomyces sp. NPDC031265 | reverse complement strand
CCCCCCCCCCCCCCCCCCCCCCCCCCCCCCCCCCCCCCCCCCCCCCCCCCCCCCCCCCCCCCCCCCCCCCCCCCCCCCCCCCCCCCCCCCCGCCGACCCCCGTACGGCGGCTACTCGCTCGCGATAGCTCCGAGCACGTTCATTCGGCCCGCCCGGAAGGCCGGGACCAGGGCGGCGAACAGACCCACGAACGCCGAACCGATGAAGACCGTGATGATCGTCGGCCACGGGATGTCCAGGACGCCCAGGCCCTCCATGGCCAGCAGCTTCTGCGCGGTCGTCCCCCAGCCCATGCCGAGGCCCAGGCCGAGCAGGGCGCCGAACAGGGCGATCACCACCGACTCCAGACGGATCATCCGGCGCAGCTGGCGGCGCGAGAGGCCGATGGCGCGCATCAGGCCGATCTCCCGGGTCCGCTCGACCACCGACAGGGCGAGGGTGTTCACCACACCGAGCACCGCGACGATGATCGCGAGGGCCAGCAGGCCGTACACGATGTTCAGGAGCTGGCCGATCTGGTCCTTCAGGTCCTTCTTGAAGTCCGTCTGGTCCTGCACCTTGTACTGCGGGTACGGCTTCAGGGCCGCCTTCAGCGAGGCGTACGCCTCCTTGGCCTTGCCGTCCTCCGCCTTGGCGAACATGATCATGTTCTTCGGCATCCGGTCGGCGGGCACATAGCGCTCGGCGGTGGCGACGTTGGTGTACTTCGCGCCCTTGTCGACATTGGTGTCGTCCGAGGTGATCGCCGCGACCTTGAGGTGGGCCGTGCGGCCGTCCTTGAAGGCGACGGTCAGGACGGAGCCCACCTTGACGTTGTGGTCCGTGGCGAACTTGTCGCCGACCGACATGGCGTCCTTGCCGTACGCCTCCGACAGCTTGCCCGAGACCGTCTCGCGCCGCAGGTCCTCGGCGTAGGTCGGGCTGGCCGCGGCGAGATCCTCACTGCTGGTCTTCCCGTCCGGGGTGGTGATCTTCGCATCCACCTGCTTGTAGTCGGTGACGTGGGCGATGCCCGGCGTCCTGCGCAGGGCGTCGGCCGCCTGCGGGACGATCGGCTGGCCGTTGCCCGCCTGGACGATGAAGTCCGCGCCGACCGACTTGTCGAGCTCGGCGGTGGCCGAGGCGACCATCGAGGAGCCGACCACCGAGAGGCAGGCCACCAGGGCGAGCCCGATCATCAGGGCCGCGCCGGTCGCTCCCGTACGCCGCGGGTTGCGCAGCGCGTTGCGCTCGGCCATCCGGCCCACCGGGCCGAACATCCGCAGCACCAGGGCGCTGATCACCCGCACCACACCGCTCGCGAGCAGCGGGCCGATGACCACGAAGCCGATGAGCGTGAGCACCACGCCGAGGGCGAGGACGCCCGCGCCGGAGCTGGCCTTGTCGGCGTGGGCCGCCGCGTAGAGCGAGGCGGCGCCGGCGCCGGTCAGCACCAGGCCGATGACGGCCCGGACGATGCCCGCCTTGCCGTCCGCCGGCGTACCGGCGTCGCGGAGCGCGGCCATCGGGGAGATCTTTCCGGCCCGCCGGGCCGGGAGGTAGGCGGCGAGGACGGTGACCACGACGCCGAGCAGCATGCCGACCAGCGGCGTCGTCCACTTGACCGTCAGGTCGTCGGTGGACAGCTCCAGGCCCATCGAGCCCATGATCTTCATCAGGCCGACGGCCAGGCCGACGCCCGCGCCGACGCCGAGGACGGAGCCGAAGAAGCCGAGCAGCAGCGCCTCGACCAGGACCGAGCGGTTGACCTGCTTGCGGCTGGAGCCGATCGCCCGCATCAGACCGATCTCGCGGGTGCGCTGGGCGACCAGCATCGAGAAGGTGTTGATGATCAGGAAGATGCCGACGAGGAAGGCGATCCCGGCGAAGCCGAGCATCGCGTACTTCATCACGTCGAGGAAGGAGCCGACCGAGTCGCGGTTGGAGTCCTTGTTCTCGGCGGCCGTCTCCAGCTTGTACGTGCCGGCGCCGAGCTTGGCGGCGACGTTCTGCTTCAGCTGCTCGTCGCTGACGCCGTCGGCGGCGGTGAGCGAGACATTGGTGAACAGGCCGGTGCGGCCGAGCAGTTCGCGCTGGGCGGTGGCAGTGTCGAAGTAGACGATCGCCGCGCCCGGGTTGGTCACCTTGAAGGAGGCGATGCCGGTGATCTTCGCCTTGAAGTCACCGGTGACGGCGATGGTGCGCAGCTCGTCGCCGATCTTCAGGTCGTGCTTGTCGGCGGTGTCGGAGTCGACCATCATCTCGGTCGGCCCGCGCGGGGCGTGACCGGAGGTGATCTCCATCGCCTTGAGGTCGTTGCCCGTCCAGTTGGCCGCGATGGTGGGACCTCCGTTCGAGGACCCCATGTTCTCGTTCTCGGCGTTGACGACCGTGACGCTGGAGCTGGTGACGCCGCCCTCGGCGGACTTCACCCCGGCGGCGCCGCGCGCCTTCTCCAGGGCCGAGGCGGGCAGCGACTCGGGCGTGCCGGTCTGCGGCTGGTCGTCGGGCTTCGCGTTCTTCGGGGAGACGGTGACGTCGGCCGAGGTGGCGGCGAAGAGCTTGTCGAACGTGGTGTTCATGGTGTCGGTGAAGACGAGCGTGCCGCACACGAACGCCACCGACAGCAGGACCGCGACGGCCGAGAGGGCCATCCGCCCCTTGTGCGCGAAGAAGTTGCGCATCGAGGTCTTGAGCACGGTCACGAGGTCCGCCCCCGCGCGTCGAAGTCCTTCATGCGGTCGAGCACGGCGTCGGCGGTCGGGCGGAACATCTCGTCGACGATCCTGCCGTCCGCGAGGTAGAGCACCCGGTCCGCGTAGGAGGCGGCGACCGGGTCGTGGGTGACCATCACGATGGTCTGGCCCAGCTCGTCCACCGAGCGGCGCAGGAAGCCGAGGACCTCGGCGCCCGCGCGGGAGTCCAGGTTTCCGGTCGGCTCGTCACCGAAGATGATCTCGGGCCGGGCCGCGAGGGCGCGGGCCACCGCGACGCGCTGCTGCTGGCCGCCGGAGAGCTGGGTCGGGCGGTGCTTGAGCCGCCCGGCGAGCCCGACGGTCTCCACCACGCGGTCCAGCCACTCCCGGTCGGGCTTGCGGCCCGCGATGTCCATCGGGAGCGTGATGTTCTCCAGCGCGTTGAGCGTCGGCAGCAGGTTGAACGCCTGGAATATGAAGCCGATCCGGTCGCGGCGCAGCTGTGTGAGCTTCTTGTCCTTGAGGCCGGTGATCTCGGTGTCGTCCAGATAGATCTGGCCGCCCGAGACCGTGTCGAGCCCGGCCAGGCAGTGCATCAGCGTGGACTTGCCGGAGCCCGACGGGCCCATGATCGCGGTGAACTGCCCGCGGGCGATGTCCACATCGACGTGGTCGAGGGCCACGACGCGGGTCTCCCCCGACCCGTACGCCTTGACGACCTGGCGCGCCCGAGCCGCGACCGCCGTTTGCCCTCCAGTACCCCCGTGCCTGGGAATGGTCACAGCCGTTGTCACGGTTCTTCTCCTCGTTGCGAGTCAGTGCGTGTCGTGCGTACGTCTTGAGTCTGGCGATCGGGGGCCCCGGACACCCTGGTGCCCAGGGGTGTCTTGTTGCTGGGGCTAACCCCACCCTCCACCTGCGGCTCCCCGTAGCCGCTCGATGTAGGACCACGTTAAAGAACCGATCCCCCTCTTCTCGTCCTCCGCCAGGACGAACACCCCCTGCCCTGAAGTAGGGAGGAACCCGTAGGGGCTCTCCACCCCAGGGCGGAGTCCGAGCGCGAAGACCTCCACCCCACCGCTCTCTGTCGCCGCTCAGGGCAGGGATGACAGGGTGGAGCCCGGTCAACTACATGCCCTGTGAACCGATCTCTGGCGAGTACGCCGGTGAGCGCTCGGGGCGGATCCGGCGGCAGCACGGAGGCGCTACCCGGCGCGGCGCCCGGCGCCGTCCCCGCCCGGGGGCGCGGCCGGTCGTCGCGGCTCTGATGCTGGGCTGATCGCGCGGGTTTACCGCGGCCCCTTGTCGGCCCGGTGTTCGTCTGCGGACCGTCGGTGGCTGGTCGCGCCCCCGCGGCGGAGCCGCAGATGCCACAGGGGGGTTGCGGGGTGGCGCCGCTTCACCCCATCCCCACAGGGGCGCGGGGAACTGCGCGGCCAGCCACAGTCGGCCCGCAGCCGACACCTCAGGGCGCACCCCCACACAGTTACCTACGGTAACCAGCAGCCCGTACCGAAAAGTTCGCCCCAAGGGGTCCCCAGAGTGCATACCGACCGGTAAGTTCGCCGCCACCCACCAGCGCTTCCGGCCTCCCCGTCCCCCTCTGCAAGGAGCAGCCGATGCCGCACCACCGCCCCTCCCCCGGCATCCCCCAACTCCGCGCCGCCTACCGTCTGTTGCGGCGCGTCTCCACCCTCACCGCCCTCGGGTACTTCGTTCTCTTCCTCGTCCTCTCCGGGTACGCCCCCGGTTTCCTCGGCCGGCACATCGCCGGCGGCCTCACCGCCGGACTGCTGCTCGGGCTCTGCCAGTTGCCGGTGACGCTGGCCGCGATAGCCGTGTACGAGTGGACCGCCCAGCGGACCGTCGACCCGCTCGCCGCCGCCATCCGCCACCAGGCCGCGCAGCGCCCGCCGAACTCCCGGCGGTACACGGACGGAGCCGCCCGATGACCGGATTCGCCTCCGACGCCCGGGCCATGTCCCTGATCGCGTTCATCGCGGTGATCAGCGTGACGCTGCTGCTCTGTGTGATGACCGCGCCCGACCGCGACGACCTCGGCGAGTTCTACACCGGCTCCCGCTCGCTCTCCCCGCTGCGCAACGGCCTGGCCATCGCCGGGGACTACGTCTCGGCGGCCACCGTACTCAGTACGGTCGGAGTCATCGCGCTGACCGGGTACGACGGTCTCGTCCTCACCCTCAGCACCGCCCTCTCGCTGGTGCTGCTGATGTTCCTGCTGGCCGAACCACTGCGCAACGCGGGCAAGTTCACGATGGGCGACGCGTTCGCCCGGCGGGCGCCCGGCCCCGCCGTCCGGGTCACCGCGTGCCTGGTCACGCTCGCCGCGCTGCTGCCGCTGATGGTGGTCCAGCTGGCCGGCGCGGGCGACCTCATCGCGTTCGTCCTGGGCTTCGGCGCAGCGGAGTTCAAGACCGGCTGCATCGTGATGCTCGGCCTGCTGATGATCGGCTACGCGGCGATCGGCGGCATGAAGGGCACCGCCTTCATCCAGGCAGTGAAGACCGTCGTCCTCGCCCTCTCCTCGCTCGCCGTCGCGGCCCTGATCCTGCACCGGTACGGGTGGAGCCCCGGGCTGCTGCTCGGCGAGGCGGCCAAGGGCAGCGGCGCGGGCCCGGCGTACCTCTCCTCCGGGCTCCAGTTCGGCGGCGACTCGCTGGACATGATCAGCTCGGAGCTGACACTGGTGATCGGCGCGGCCTGTCTGCCGCACATCACCATGCGGATGTACAGCGCCCGCAGCGCCCGCGCGGTCCGGCGCTCGCTCTCCTGGGCGGTGTCGGCGGTCGTGGTGATCTCCCTCGCGCTGATCGTGATCGGTTTCGGCGCGGCGGCGGTGGTGGGACGCCGGGCCATCACCGAAGGAGACCCGCAGGGCAAGACGTCACTGCTGCTGACCAGCCAGGCGATCGTCGGGCCGCACGCCTCGACGCTGGGCACGCTGCTCTTCACCGCGGTCGCCACGGCGATCTTCATGACCCTGCTGGCCTCGATCTCCGGGATGACCCTGGCATGCGCGAACTCGCTCGCCCACGACCTGGTCGCCCACGGGCTGCGCGGCCGGGCCGGGGTGCGGGACGCCACCGAGACGAACACGGCCCGGGTGGCCGCGCTCGCCGTCGGGATCCCGGCGATCGCGCTGGCCACGGCGGCCCAGAACCACAACCTCCAGCCGCTGGTCACCCTCTCGTTCTGCCTGGGCGCGTCCGCGCTGGCCCCGGCCCTGATCCTCAGTCTGTTCTGGCGCCGCTACACCCGGGCGGGGCTGCTGTGCACGCTGATCGGCGGGACGGCGTTCACGGTCGTGGTGATGACGGGCACGAAGCTGGTGTCGGGCTCGCCCCAGTCCGTCTTCCCCACCCATGACTTCAACTGGTTCCCGTTCACCACGACGGGCATCGTCTCCATCCCGTTCGGCTTCGCGGCGGGCTGGCTGGGCACGTTCCTGAGCCGCCGCGACGTCTACGCCCAGCGGCAGCAGTACGAGGCGGTGGAGGGGTGGATCCTGGCGGGGGCGCGGCGGTGAGCCGCCCTCACCCCTCCGCCGGGGCCCGCCCCGTGAGCCCCGCCAGGCTGCTCCGTACATGCGCCATGTGCGCGACGGCCTCCTCCCGGGCCTCGGCGTGCTCCCGCAGCACCCGTTCCGTTTCGCGCCCGATCCGTTCGGCCCGCACCCGCGCCGCCGCGACCAGCTCCGCGCCCCGCGCCTCCGCGTCCTCCTGACCGTGGCGGGCGGATTCCTGGGCCTCGGCGCAGGCCCGCCCCGCCTCGGCCAGGGCCGCTTCGGCGTGCGCGGTCAGCTCGGCGTGGCGAGCGTCCGACTCGGCCTCCCGCGCGGCCACTTCGCGGTCGAGGGCCTCGCCGCGCCCGGTGTGCTCGTGCGCCTGCTCGGCCAGCGCGGCGCCGGTCCGCTCGCGCACCTCGCGCAGCGCGTCCGCCGCCTCCGCCCGCCGTTCGTGCGCCTCGGCGCGGGCCTCGTCGAGGTGTTCGTCGGCGGCCGTCCGTGCGGCGAGCAGCAGTTGCTGCGCCCGCGCCTCGGCGTCCGCGCGGACCGTCTCCGCGTACGCGCGGGCGCTTTCACGCGCGAGGCGCCCGGCCGTCTCCGCCGAGTCGCGCACGCCCGCCGCCTCCTCCTGGGCGCCTGCCCGTACGGCGTCGGCCTCCTCGACCGCGAGGGCGTACAGCGTCTGGGCCCGGCGGCCGAGCGACTCGTACGACTGCGGGCCGAGCGCCGCGACCCGGTCGTGCAGGGCGGCCGCCTCCACCTCCATCCGCTTGGCGAGGACGGTGAGCCGCGCCGCCCGCTCCCACGCGGCGTCGCGGTCCTCGCCGAGGACGGCCAGCCGGCGGTCGACCTGGTCCGTCCGGTAGCCCCGGCCGCCCCGCACGACGGCGAAGCCCTGGGGTGACTGCGGTGGTTCGGGCGCTGCACTCATCGTTGACGTCCTCCGACCTCTACGGCTTCTCCGGTCCTGCGGCCACATACTCCTGGATCGAAGCGAAGCGGTCATAACGCGACACTCCGCCCATCCGTGACGGCCAAGGATGCTGCAATGCCCATCAGAACCGAAAAAGCCGACGAGGCGCCCGCCGCGTGGGTGCGGCGAACGCCTCGTCGTATCAACGTACTTATGTGCCTACGTACTCAGAGCAGTCCGTCCCAGAACTGTTCGAGCAGCACCGACCACCAGCTCTCCGGCGAGGCCAGCGCCGCCGGGTCGAGCGCGGCGAGCTGGGCCTGGAAGTCGACCGTCCAGCGGCCCGCCTGCTCGGGGTTGAGCCCGTAGCGCAGCCGCCACATACGGCCGAGCAGCGCTATGCACCGTACGAACTCGGGGAGTCCGCTGTTCACGAACTGCGGCGGTACGGACTGGCCGCCCGGGCCCGCCTCCACCGGCACCGCGACGATGTTCGCGGTCCCGTACTGGACGCAGATCGCGCGGCCGAAGTCCGAACCCATCACCAGGTACGAACCCGCGTCCGGGGCGGGCTGCACCTGGCGCTGGGCGGCGAGTTCGGCGAGCGTCGGGACCGGCTGGCCGGGCACGGCCTGCGCCCAGAAGAACGGCCCGAAGTCGGCCGGGAGCCCCGCCCACACCAGCGTGACCGCGACGGCCTCGGGCACGCCCTGGCGGGACACCGCCCGCTGGTCGAAGCGGAAGACGCCCTGCGGGCCGAAGGCACCGGCGAGTTCGTGCGCGAGGCCCTCCGGGGGGAGCGGCGGCGCGGGCTGCACCTGCGGCAGCGGCGCGCGCACCGGCTGCGGCCTGGCCGGGCCGTCCGCGACCTGCGCCAGCTCGCCCTGGTGGGTGAGCAGGTGCTGGACGCCCTGGCGACGGGAGGCGTGGTCCGTGCCGTACGGCGCGACCGAGGTGATCCGCACCTGCGGCCAGGTCTCCCGGATCATCCGGGCGCAGTAGCCGCCGGGCAGCTCGCACGAGGCCAGTTCGGTGTGCAGCTCCAGGACGTGGTCCGGCGGCACGTTCATCCCGCGCAGCTCGTGGAAGATCTGCCACTCGGGGTGCGGGATGCCGGGCGCGGACCGCCGGATGAGCTGCTGCTCGGACCCGTCGGCGGCGCGGTACCGCAGCACGGCCTGGTACCCGGGCCCGACGGTCGGCAGACCGGTGGGCTGCTGGGGGTAGCCGTACGCGGGCGGCTGCGGGGGCTGGGGCGCGCCGGGTCCCATCTGGGCGGGCCCGGCGAGCATGGTGGCGGCGTGGTGCACACCACCGGGGCCGCCGGGCGCTCCGGGCACCCCGGGTGCGGCGGGCACGCCGGGCTGGCCGGGCTGGCCGGGAGCCCCGGGCGGACCAGGAGGCTGGGGCGCGCCGGGCCGCCCGCCGGGCCCGAGCCGGCTCGGGTCGGCGAGCATGGTCGCGGCGTAGTGCGCACCGCCACCACTGCTCCCGCCGGGAACGCCGGGCGGGCCGGGGGGCTGCGGGGCACCGGGCACACCGGGCACACCGGGAGGCCCGGGCGGCTGCGGCGCACGACCGGCACCGGGGGCGCCGGGCGGACCGGGAGGCGCGGGCGGCTGGGGTCCCCCGAGCTGGCTCGGGTCGGCCAGCATCGTCGCGGCATGGTGCACCCCGCCCCCGCCCGGAGGCGGCGGCGTGGGCGGCCCGGCGGGCTGCGGCCCGTCGGGCCCGAGCTGCGAAACCATCTGCGTGGGTACGTACGCGGGCGCCGGAGCCCCTCCCGGCCGAGCCCCGGGAACCCCGGGCTCCCCGGGCGGCGGAGGAGTGGTCCCCCGGGCCCCGCGCGGCGGAGCCGCCTTACTGGTGGCGGCATCGGCGATGTCGGCGGCGAAGGGGCGAGGACCCGCCGGGCCGACGGGTGCGCCGGGGCCGGGGGCCGCGCCGGGGGCACCAGGAACACCGGAACCTGCCGGGGCGCCAGGTGCACCGGGACCGCCGGGAGCGGCCGGGGTTCCGGGCAGACCATGACCACCGGCAGCGCCGGGACCGCCCGGCCCGACCGGCGCGCCCGGACCGCCAGGTGCACCGGGGCCGACCGGGGCGCCATGGCCCCCGGGACCGGCCGGGGCGCCGTGCGCACCCGGTACCCCGGGCCGGTCCGGCCCCGCTCCCGGCCCGCCCGGCGCCTGCGCCTGCGGGTCGAGGGCCGGGGCGATGGCCGTCGGGGGAAGCTGGCTGCCGCCATGGAGCAGGGCCGTCTTCGCCTCGGGCAGGGCCCTCGGCGGCGGGGTGTCGTCGGCGTCCGAGCCGGACAGCGGCGGGGCGAACACCGTCGCCGGAAGCGGTACGGAACCGGCGTCCGACCCGGCGTTCGTGTCCGTACCGGCCCACGGGGTCGCCCCCGACGGCACGTCGGCCGTCGGCGTCGGCCACGCGACACCGCCGGACGGCGCGGGCACCGGGGCGGGCGGGGGCGTCGCCCCGGGCCAGGCGGGGCCGGGCTGCGCGGGCGCGGGCGTCGGCGTCGGCGCGGCAGCAGCGGGTACGGCGGCCACCGGCTCCGGCGCGGGCGTCGCGCCCGGCCACCCGGGGCCGGGCTGCGCGGGCGCGGGCGTCGGCGTGGACGGCCCGGCCTCCCCGGCCGCAGCGGCGGCACCCGCACCCGGCGCCGGAGGCGCACCCGCACCCGTGTCTCCCGGTCGGCGGTCCGGGATGCCCATCCTGTCCGCCGCCTCCTGGAGCCACTCCGGGGGCGTCAGCAGGAACGACGTCTGGTTGAGGTCGATACGTTCGGGCGGGGGCGCGGGGACCGCGTCCTCGGGCTCGTCCGGCACGCCGTACTCCTCCTCGTACCGGCGGATGACCTCACCCACCGGCAGACCGGGCCACAGCGTGGCCTCTCCGCTGTCCCGGGCGATGACGAGCCGCTGCCGGCCGCCGTCCGACGACGGGCCCTCGGCGCGGTCCTCGGCCCACACCACGAAGCCCAGCTCGAACTCGCGCACCCGCACCTCGCGGTGCTGGTACGCGGGCACGTCCCCGTTGATCCACTCTTCCGCGCGCTCCTGCGCCTGGGCGAAGGTCACCATCACACTCACTCCCCCACCGGCACGGCGTGCGCGAAGCCGCCGTCCACCATCAGGTTCGCCACGGTCTCCAGCTCCGGCGGATCGCCCGCGAGCCGCTGGAGGAAGTCGTCGAAGTCCGTCCCGCAGGGCAGCAGCAGCCGCTCCACGCGCTCCTGCACGCTCCAGCCGTCCTGGTCGCGCGCGTCGTCGTACGCGCAGAACCAGACCGAGCCGATGGCGGAGCCCTTCACCTTGACGGCGAGGATGCCGCCCTGCACGAAGGCCACGGCCAGGTAGTCCTTGGTCAGATGGTCGCGCAGGCACTTGTTGATGTAGACGAGGTCGTTGACCGCCGCCTGGTCGCGCACCGTGAAGAACGGCTGGTCCACCAGGAGCCCCAGCTCCGCGTCGAGCGCCGCGCCCACCGGCGCGCAGCCGCCCGCCGCCTTCAGGAACGCCCGGTACGCACCCGGCAGCCGGTACCCCAAGTCCTCCTCCACGCCCAGGAGTTGGGACTCGGAGACCGAGACCAGGCCCTTGGGCAGGCCGAAGTGCGCCGGGCGCGTCTCCTGGAGCGGGCGGGTTCCGCGCTTGTCCTGGTCGACGTTGGTCGTCGCGAGACCGCCGTGGTGCCGCAGCAGCGCCTTCACCTCGACCGGGACCAGCTCCAGGCGGCGGGTGCCGGGCACGTGGTGCCAGGTCCAGCCGTGCGGGGTGGCGACGGCGGGGACGGTGTCCCACAGCTCGTGGCCGTCGGCGGCGAGGGCCGCGTTGGCCGACACGTAGTCGGTCAGCCGCAGCTCGTCCACGCCGAAGCCCTCCGGCGGCTCCGCGATCTCGGCGGCCGCGCGCGCGTACGCGGAGAAGTCCGGGTGTCCGTTCCCGTCCACCCGCACCCCTCTGGGATGGCGGGAGGCGCGGACCGGGTCCGGGAAGTTCACGACCTGTCCGGCATAGGCCGCGTTCGGTGGCGCGGCGTGCCCGAGCCGACCTGTCGTCATGGCGGATGCCCCCTGCGTGCGAGCTGCTGCGTCTGGCTGGTGAGGACCAGACTATGCGGTGGGGCAATACCGGGTCCCTGCCCCGCACCCGGCCCCCGCACCATCGTGACCAGGTGTCACAACCGGGTCACCGTGCGGCGATGGTGACGACACGGACGTAGTGACATCAGAGCCCCAGCTTCCGTACCACTGGGCACATTTGGCAGTCTGTTCCCGCAACGGGGCGTTAACGGGGGCGTTGACACCGGCTTGCGGACAGTGCCGGCAACGGGAGGGACAGCGAGCACCATGCACGGAACGACCGACATATCGGGTACGGCGGCCGACGCCTCCCGGGCGGGGGACCCCCGGTCCGGGTCCGCGGGGGCAGGGGACCCGCGCACCGGTGACCCGCGTCTGCAGTGGAGCACCACGGTCACCTCCGCGCCCGTCCTGCTGTACCGCCGCGACGGCATCCTCCCGGCCGTGGCCGCCGCGCTCTCGGTCCGGGGCGAGACGCTGACCTGCACCGCGGGCAAGGGCGACCAGCCGCCGGTGCTCCACCCGCTCGTACAGGACTTCCACGACACCCTCACCAGCGGCCAGCGCGAGCGGTTCACCGGGCGCTGCCCGGAGGCGATCCTGCTCTCGCGCCAGCTCGCCTCCCTGGAGTCGGCCCGCGCGGGCAAGTCGCGCAGGTCCGGACGCAAGCCCCTGACCCACGGCGAGGCCCGCCGCGCGCTCAAGCACGCCAAGGTGACGGCCCGCCGCATCCGCGAGGACGGCGACCCGCTGCACGGCAGCTACGCGCCGCCCTGCCGTTCCTGCACCGCGCTCCTCGCCCACTTCGGCGTGCGCGCCGTCGACCCCGCCGCCGAGAAGGGCTGAACCGAAGCCGATGCCGGACGTGTCCACCACCCGCTTCCCCGTCCCCGTCGACGCCGCGCTGCGCGCCGCCGGATGGCACCCCGGCCGCTGGGACATCAGACAGGCCGAGGCCTGGGCCGACGTGCTGCGCTCGCACGCCTCGCCCGCCGGGCACCGGCACACCGTGTTCCCGGCGGCCGTGGAGGCGTGGGCCGAGTTCGGCGGCCTGCGGCTGACCGCGCCGGGCCCCGGCCGCCACAACGCTCCCGCGACCATCCGCTTCGACCCGGTGGCGGGCCTGCACCTGGCCCGTACGTTCGCGGAACTCGGCCGCGCCCTGGAAACCGAGCTGGCGCCACTGGGCGAGGAGGGCGACCAGCAGGCGGTCCTCGCCATCGACACCGAGGGCCGCGTCTACAGCATCGACCACACGGGCGACTGGTACCTGGGCCCGGACCTGGACCTGGCCCTGAACACGTTGGTGACGGGGGTGCAGCCGATCCGGCTGACGTCGCCTCGCTGACCCCTGAAGCGCTTCGGCCGCGGGCCGGCGGGGGCCGATCCGTCTGAAGCGCTTCGTCCGCGGGTCGTGGTGGGCTGGTCGCGCAGTTCCCCGCGCCCCTCTTTGGCCCGGTGTTCGCCTGCGGGCCGGTGGGGGCTGAGCGCGCAGCTCCCCGCGCCCCTAGGGGGTTGCACCTCAGCGGGGGTGCGACTTCTGCGGGGCTGGTCCGCCTGACTTCGCCTCGCTGAGCAACCACGCCCCCCTCAGGGCCGCGGGGAACTGCGCGACCGGCCCACGACGGCCCGCAGACGGAAACGAAGCCGCATTCCTACGGCGCCACCCGGTCCGGCAGCACCGCCGACACCCGCCAACCCCCCGCATCGGTGACCCCGGAAACGAAGACGCCCCCCAGGGCAAGGACGCGCTCGCGCATCCCGACCAGCCCATTGCCCCCACTGGGAAGCCCGGCATCGGGACTGGCCCCATCCGCGGGCCCGTTCTCGACCTGCATCGCGACCTCGTCGTCCCGATGAGCGAGCCGGACCCTCACCTTCGCCCCCGCCGCGTGCTTGTGCACATTCGTGAGCGCCTCCTGCACCACCCGGTACGCGGTCTGCTCCACCAGCGCGTCGTAGACCCGCACCGCGCCGTGGACCGTCATCTCGACCACCATCCCCGCCTCCCGGGACTGGCCGACCAGCGCCTCGATGTCGGCCAGGCAGGGCCCCTCCTCGGCGGCGGCAGCGGCGGCCGCGGCGGCGGCGCCCACGGCCGCGAGCGGGACCGGGGCCACAGCCTCGGCCCGCGCCGCCTCCCCCCCGGTCCGCAGCACACCCAGCATCTCGCGCAGCTCGGTCAGCGCCTGGCGGCCCATGTCGCCCACCAGCACCGCGTTCTTGACGGCCTTCTCCGGATCCTTGCGGGCCACCGCCTGGAGCGCGGCGGCGTGCACCACCATCAGGGACACCCGGTGGGCGACCACGTCGTGCATCTCGCGGGCGATCCGGGTGCGTTCCTCGGTACGGGCCCACTCGGCGCGCTCCTCCGCGCGGTCCGCGAGCAGCGAGAGCTCCCGCTCCAGCGAGTCGGCGCGCTCGCGCAGGGACTCCATCAGCCGCCGCCGGGCCCCTATATAGAGCCCCAGGAGCAGCGGCGGGGCGGTCAGGCCGAGCGCCATCACGCCCGAGAAGAGCGGGACCAGCCAGCGCCCGCCGTTGAAGGCGCCGTCGTCGACGCTCTGGTTCATCCGTACGAAAGTGACGATGAACGTGCCCGCCAGACACATTCCGGCCAGCGCGGCGGTGATGCGGCGCGGCACCTCGGAGGCGGCCAGCGTGTAGAGCCCGACGATGCCGAGCAGGAAGCCCATGTTGGCCGGGGTCACGGCGATCGACACCAGCACGACCGCGACCGGCCAGCGCCGCCGCGCGGCCAGGGTCACGCCTGCGGCCAGGCCGAACAGCACCCCGGCCGGTACGGGGACCCCCGCGTCCCCGGCGAACTTCACACCTTCCAGTGCGCACTCGAACGCGGAGGCCAGCCCCAGTCCGATGTCCAGGGCGGCACTGCGCCGCCGTTCCCACCACCACCAGCCGCGGGAGGTCGTCCCCGCGGAGTCGTGGTCTGCCCCCGTTGCGGTCATGCCATCCAGCCTACGGGCGCCCGCCAGCGATTTTCCGGCGACTTCGGCCGTCCTCGCGGCGATCACGGTGATCGGCACCGTCGCACGGAAGGGGCTCGGTACGGCATAGTGTGGGGTGCCGATCCGGTGACCTGACGCAATGTCCGGTCGAACCGGTTTCCATCCCCCGTGGTGTAATTGGCAGCACTGAGGCTTTTGGTGCCTTATGTCCGGGTTCGAGTCCTGGCGGGGGAGCCAGCGCAGTTCGGGTCCTGACCACAACGGTCGGGACCCGGTTGTTTTTCCCCGCCGCTCCCCTCTGTTCTCCTCCCGCCGCCCCTCCCGGCATTTCGGCCCCGAAACCCCCCGGTATCCTGCGGATGTCCACCACACAAAGCCGAAGGGCATTCCCGTGAGCGCCAATCCCCCGGCAGCCGTCGTCGTCCTCGCCGCGGGTGAGGGCACCCGTATGAAGTCGGCCACCCCCAAGGTCCTGCACGAGATCTGCGGGCGCTCGCTCGTCGGCCACGTCGTGGCGGCCGCCCGCGAGCTCGACCCCGAGCACCTCGTCGTGGTCGTCGGCCACGCCCGCGAGCAGGTCGGTGCCCACCTCGGCGCGATCGACGCCTCGGTGCGCACCGCCGTCCAGTACGAGCAGAACGGCACCGGCCACGCGGTCCGGATGGCCCTCGAAGAGCTCGGCCAGACGATCGAGGGCACCGTGGTCGTGGTCTGCGGCGACACCCCGCTGCTCACCGGCGCCACGCTGGCCGCCCTGACCCGTACGCACGAGCAGGACGGCAACGCCGTCACCGTGCTCACCGCCGAGGTCCCCGACTCGACCGGCTACGGCCGGATCGTGCGGGACGGCAAGTCCGGCGCGGTCACCGCGATCGTCGAGCACAAGGACGCCACCGACGCCCAGCGCGCCATCAAGGAGATCAACTCCGGCGTCTTCGCCTTCGACGGCGCCCTGCTCGCGGACGCGCTCGGCAAGGTCCGCACGGACAACAGCCAGGGCGAGGAGTACCTGACCGACGTCCTCGGCATCCTGCGCGAGGCCGGGCACCGCGTCGGCGCCTCGGTCGGCGGCGACCACCGCGAGATCCTCGGCATCAACAACCGCGTCCAGCTCGCGGAGGCCCGCCGGCTGCTCAACGACCGCCTCCTTGAGCGCGCGATGCTCGCGGGCGTGACCGTAGTCGACCCGGCCACCACCTTCGTCGACGTCACCGTCACCTTCGAGCAGGACTCGCTGGTCCACCCGGGCACCCAGCTGCTCGGCGGCACGCACCTGGGCCGCGGCGCCGAGGTCGGCCCCAACTCCCGTCTGACCGACACCAAGGTGGGCCCGGACGCGCGCGTGGACAACACCGTGGCGTACGACTCCGAGGTCGGCGAGGGCGCGTCGGTGGGCCCGTACGCCTATCTGCGTCCGGGCACCCGCCTCGGCGTGAAGGCCAAGATCGGCACGTACGTCGAGACCAAGAACGCGACGATCGGCGAGGGCACCAAGGTCCCGCACCTGTCGTACGTGGGTGACGCCACCATCGGCGAGTTCACGAACATCGGCGCCGCGAGCGTCTTCGTGAACTACGACGGCGAGGCCAAGCACCACACCACGATCGGCTCGCACTGCAAGACGGGCTCGGACAACATGTTTGTTGCTCCCGTCACAGTGGGGGACGGCGCCTACACCGCGGCCGGGTCCGTCATCACCAAGGACGTCCCCGCCGGTTCGCTCGCCGTCGCCCGGGGCCAGCAGCGGAATATCGAGGGCTGGGTGGCCCGCAAGCGGCCGGGCAGCGCGGCCGCGCAGGCGGCTGCGGCCGCCCCCGAAGAGGCTGTTGGCGAAAACTGACCGGAAACATCTGCGCCTGTCACGGCGTACCGTGATAGGCGCACACGATTCGGCTGGCTCGTCGCCAAGGGACCGCGCGGGCTCAGCAGCAGAAGACACCTCTGAGGAGACAGTGCTGTGACCGGGATCAAGACGACCGGCGAGAAGAAGCTGATGCTCTTCTCCGGCCGCGCCCACCCCGAGCTGGCCGAGGAGGTCGCGCACCAGCTGGGTGTCGGCCTCGTGCCGACGAAGGCCTTCGACTTCGCCAACGGTGAGATCTACGTCCGCTTCCAGGAGTCGGCGCGCGGCGCCGACTGCTTCCTGATCCAGAGCCACACGGCTCCGATCAACAAGTGGATCATGGAGCAGCTGATCATGATCGACGCGCTGAAGCGCGCGTCGGCCCGCTCCATCACCGTGATCGTGCCGTCCTACGGGTACGCCCGCCAGGACAAGAAGCACAAGGGCCGCGAGCCGATCTCGGCGCGGCTGGTCGCGGACCTGCTGAAGACCGCGGGTGCCGACCGGATCCTCACGGTCGACCTGCACACCGACCAGATCCAGGGCTTCTTCGACGGCCCGGTCGACCACCTCACCGCCCTGCCGGTCCTCGCGGACTACGTGGGCGCCAAGGTCGACCGCTCCAAGCTGACGATCGTCTCCCCGGACGCCGGCCGTGTGCGCGTCGCCGACCGCTGGTGCGACCGTCTGGACGCGCCGCTGGCGATCGTCCACAAGCGCCGCGACAAGGACGTCGCCAACCAGGTGACCGTCCACGAGGTCGTCGGTGACGTCAAGGGCCGCGTCTGCGTCCTGGTCGACGACATGATCGACACCGGTGGCACCATCTGCGCCGCCGCCGACGCCCTGTTCGCGCACGGCGCCGAGGACGTCATCGTGACGGCCACGCACGGCATCCTGTCCGGCCCCGCCGCCGACCGCCTGAAGAACTCCAAGGTCAGCGAGTTCGTCTTCACGAACACCCTGCCGGACCCGTCCGACCTGGAGCTCGAGAAGATCACGGTCCTGTCGATCGCCCCGTCGATCGCCCGCGCGGTCCGCGAGGTCTTCGAGGACGGCTCGGTGACGAGCCTCTTCGAGGAGCAGTAGGCAGCACCGCTCCAGAAGATCCTTTTGGGTACGGCCTCCCCGCCGGGTAGACTCATCGAGTTGCTCGGCGAGGGAGGCCGTACCCATAGGTACGACGCTCCGTTATCGACGCGCTCTTCGTAGCAGGCCAGTCGTGGCCGGGTAACCCGCCATAGCTATCCATCTGCGTATACGAGGAGTGCACATGTCCGAGGTCAAGCTCGCCGCCGAGGTCCGTTCCGAGTTCGGCAAGGGCGCCGCCCGCAGCATCCGCCGCGCCAACAAGGTTCCGGCCGTCGTCTACGGCCACGGCACCGAGCCGGTCCACGTGACCCTCCCGGGCCACGAGCTGCAGCTCGCGCTCCGCACCCCGAACGTCCTGCTCTCCCTGGACGTCGACGGCAAGAGCGAGCTCGCGATCCCGAAGGCCGTCCAGCGCGACGCCATCAAGGGCCACCTGGTCCACGTCGACCTGCTGCTCGTCACGAAGGGCGAGAAGGTCACCGTCGAGGTCGTCGTCGAGACCGAGGGCGAGCTCGCCCCGGGCAGCTTCCTGGTCGAGAACGTGCTGAACACGCTCTCCGTCGAGGCCGAGGCCACCCACATCCCGACCTCCGTCACGGTCTCCATCGCGGGCCTGGAGGCCGGCGCCGCCATCCACGCCAAGGACGTCGCGCTGCCCAAGGGCACCACCCTGGTCACCGACCCCGAGGCCGTCGTCATCCAGATCCTGGCCGCCCAGGCCGAGGAGCCGGCCGCCGAGGCCGAGGGCACCGAGTCCGCCGAGGCCTGAGCCTGAGTGGGGGGCGCTCCGGCGCCCCCCGCACCCCCTCCCCCCTACTCCCCGCGGAGACAGACGCGCATGGACGCCCCCTGGCTGGTCGTGGGCCTCGGCAACCCCGGCCCCGAGTACGCCGCCAACCGGCACAACATCGGGTTCATGGTCGCGGACCTGCTCGCGCAGCGCATGGGCGCCAAGTTCAAGGCGCACAAGGCGCGGGCCCAGGTCGTCGAGGGCCGTATCGGCCCGGCCGGGCCGCTCAACCGCCGGGTGATCCTGGCGAAGCCCCTGTCGTACATGAATCTCTCCGGCGGGCCCGTCACCGCGCTGCGGGACTTCTACAAGGTCCCCACCGAGAACATCGTGGCCGTCCACGACGAGCTGGACATCGACTACGGAGTGCTCCGCCTGAAGCTCGGCGGCGGCGACAACGGCCACAACGGCCTCAAGTCGATGACCAAGTCGTTCGGCCCGGACTACCACCGCGTCCGCTTCGGCATCGGCCGCCCGCCGGGCCGTATGCAGGTCGCGGACTTCGTCCTGAAGGACTTCTCGTCGACCGAGCGCAAAGAGCTCGACTACTTCGTGGACCGCGCGGCCGACGCCGCCGAAGCGCTGGTCATCGAGGGTCTTGAGCGCGCCCAGTCGACCTACAACTCTTAACGCACCACCGCACCACAAAGCCCCGGCAGCCTTTCGGCCACCGGGGCTTCGCCGTGTTCCGCGCGGGGGTCAGCCGGTGTTGCGCAGGCCCGCCGCGACACCGTTGACGGTGAGCAGCAGCGCCCGTGCGAGCAGCGGGTCGGGGCTCTCGCCGCGCTCCGCCTCGGCCCGCTGACGGGCGAGCAGGGACACCTGGAGGTAGGAGATCGGGTCCAGATAGGCGTCCCGGATCGCGAAGGTCTGCTGGAGCACCGGGTGCGAGCCGAGCAGTTCCTCGCCGCCGGTGATGCGCAGCACCTCGCTCACGGTGAGCGCGTGCTCCGCCTCGATGTCGGCGAAGACGTGCTTGAGCTCGTCGGGCACCAGCGTGTCGACGTAGTGGCGGGCGATCCGCAGATCGGTCTTGGCCAGCGTCATCTCCACGTTGGAGATGAAGTTCTGGAAGAAGTGCCACTGCTCGTGCATCTCGTCCAGGACGGTGTCCAGACCGGCCTCGCGCAGCGCCTTCAGGCCCGAGCCGACGCCGAACCAGCCGGGCACGATCTGCCGCGACTGCGTCCAGCCGAACACCCACGGGATGGCCCGCAGCCCGTCCAGGCCCGCGCCGGAGTCCGGGCGGCGCGAGGGGCGCGAGCCCAGGTGCAGCTCGGCGAGCTGGTCGACGGGCGTGGAGGCGAAGAAGTACGCGGGCAGGTCCGGGTCCTCGACGAGCTTGCGGTAGGCCGAGTGGGCCGCGTCGGAGACCGTGTCCATCGCCGCGTCCCAGCGCGCGAGCGCCTCGTCGGACTGGCGCGGAGCCGTGTGCAGGGCGGACGCCTGGAGGGTGGCAGCCACCGTCAGCTCCAGGTTCTCCCTGGCCAGCGACGGGATGAGGTACTTGTCGGAGATGACCTCGCCCTGCTCGGTCACCTTGATCTCGCCCTCAAGCGTGCCCCAGGGCTGCGCCAGGATCGCGTCGTGCGAGGGGCCACCGCCACGGCCGACCGTTCCCCCGCGGCCGTGGAACAGCCTCAGCCGGACCCCGTAACGGTGAGCGACATCCCTCAGCCTCCGCTGGGCGCGGTGGATCTCCCACTGGCTGGTGGTGATGCCGCCGAACTTGGAGGAGTCGGAGTAGCCGAGCATGACCTCCTGGACGTCGCCGCGCAGCGAGACGAGGCGCCGGTAGGAGGGGTCCGCCAGCATCTCGTCCAGGATGACGTCGGCGGCGCGCAGCTCGTCCGTGGTCTCCAGGAGCGGCACGATGCCGATCTTCGCCCAGCCCGCGTGCAGATCGACCAGCCCGGCCTCGCGGGCGAGGACGGCCGCCGCGAAGACGTCGTCGGCGCCCTGGCACATCGAGATGATGTACGACTCGATGACCTCGGGGCCGAACCGCTCGAAGGCCTCCTTGATCGTGCCGAAGACGCCCAGGGTCTTCTGCCCGGCCTCGTCCAGCGGCGCGGGCGTGGGGGCCAGCGGGCGGCGCGAGCGGAGCTCCTTGGCGAGCAGCTTCTGCCGGTACTCGCGCGGCATGTCCGCGTACCGCCAGGACTCCTCGCCGAGGCGGTCGAAGAGCTGGCCGAGGGCGTGGTGGTGGGCGTCCGCGTGCTCGCGTACGTCCATGGTGGCGAGCTGGAGGCCGAACGCGGCCAGTGTGCGGATCGTCCGGTCCATCCGGCCGTCCGCGAAGAGCGCGCCGCGGTGGGCGCGCAGCGACGTCTGGATCAGGGTGAGGTCGGCGATCAGCTCGGAGGTGCCCAGGTAGTCGCGGCCGCTCTGGTGCGGGGTGCCCTTGGCGAGCCGCTCCTTGGTGTTGACGAGCTTCTGCCGTACACAGGTCGCCTTGAGCCGGTAGGGCTCCTCGGCGTTGAGCCGCTTGTAGCGGGGGCTGATCTCGGGGAGCGCCTCCAGGTCGGCCTGGAGGGAGGCGAGGAGCTCCTCGGTGGCGCCCGCGTACCGGATCGAGTTGGACAGCAGCCCGCGCAGGAAGTCGATCACTTCGAGCGCGTCGTTGATGCCGTGCTCGTGCTGGAGGATCAGCACGTCCCAGGTGACCTGGGGGGTCACGTTGGGGTTGCCGTCGCGGTCGCCGCCGATCCAGGTGCCGAAGGTGAGCGGGCGGGTGCCGGCGGGCAGCTCGACGCCGACCCGCTCCAGCTCGGCCGCCAGGTCCTCCAGGACGTCGCCGACCGCGCCCGCGTGCAGCTCGTCCAGGTAGTAGATGGCGTTGCGCGCCTCGTCGGCGGGCTCCGGGCGGACCACGCGCAGCTCGTCGGTCTGCCAGATGAGGTCGATGTTCTCGGCGAGCCGCAGGTCGTGGCGGCGCCGGTCGGCCTCGGTGACCGGGGTGTCCAGGAGCGCCGCGATCCGGCGCAGCTTGTTGAGGACGGAGCGGCGGGCCGCCTCCGTGGGGTGCGCGGTGAAGACCGGGCGCACGTTCAGGTTCTTGACCGTCTCGCGCAGGTGCTCGGGATCGGCGTCCTTGAGCATGTCGGCGGTGCGGGCGAGCAGCCCGCCCTCGGCGGCCCGGTGGGCGCGCAGCTCACGGCCGCGGTGCACCTGCTCGGTGACGTTGGCGAGGTGGAAGTAGGTGGAGAAGGCCCGTACGAGCTTGGCGGCGGTCTCCACCTCGGTGCCGCCGAGCAGCTCGGCGGCGGCCTCGCCGTCCGTACGGGTGAGGGCGCGCACGCGCTCGACGAGCTCCAGGAGCTCGGGCCCTTCCTGGCGGACGAGCGCCTCGCCCAGGAGGTCACCCAGTCGGCGGATGTCGGCGCGAAGCTCGGGGCTGGCGGCGTGGGTCTGGTCGGCACTGCTCACAGGTGCGGCTCCTTGCAGTGTTTGAGCACGTCTGGAGGGGTACTGGAGGCTTGCGGACCGCGCTGTCCGACGAGACCCAGGATAGGTGTCCGTGCGCGCGTCGCAGTCCACTGCCCTCTTGTACGGGGCGGCGGCACTGCCATACTTACGTCGCCGTAGGTTACGGGTGCGTAGCCTGGCGGCCTCTCCTCTTCGTCTCTCACCCCGCGGGGGTTCCCCATGACCACAAGCCCCGACCTCATCGACCCGGACACCGAACCGCCGGGTTCCTCGGCTACTCGCGGGGGCGAGAGCAAACGGTCCGTCGAACAGATCGCGCTGCTGCTCTTCATCGTCGTGCCGTTCGTGGCGCTGCTCGCCGCGGTGCCGCTGGCCTGGGGCTGGGGCGTGAGCTGGCTGGACCTGGGCCTCATGGTCTTCATGTACTACCTGGGCTGCCACGGCGTCACCATCGGCTTCCACCGCTACTTCACGCACGGCTCCTTCAAGGCCAAGCGCCCGCTGCGGATCGCCCTCGCGGTGGCCGGGTCGATGGCCGTGGAGGGCCCGGTGGTGCGCTGGGTGGCGGATCACCGCAAGCACCACAAGTTCTCCGACGCGGAGGGCGACCCGCACTCTCCGTGGCGGTTCGGCGAGACGCTGCCCGCGCTGATGAAGGGCCTGTGGTGGGCCCACATCGCCTGGATGTTCAACGAGGAGCAGACCTCGCAGGAGAAGTACGCGCCCGACCTCATCAAGGACCCGGCGATCCGCCGGATCTCGCGCGACTTCGTCTGGTGGACGATCCTGTCCCTCGCCATCCCGCCGGTCGTCGGCGGTCTGGTGACGATGTCCTGGTGGGGCGCGTTCACCGCGTTCTTCTGGGGCTCGATGGTCCGCGTCGCGCTGCTGCACCACGTGACCTGGTCCATCAACTCCATCTGCCACGCGGTCGGCAAGCGCCCCTTCAAGTCCCGCGACCGCTCCGGCAACGTGTGGTGGCTGGCGGTCCTGTCGTGCGGCGAGTCCTGGCACAACCTGCACCACGCCGACCCGACCTCGGCGCGGCACGGTGTGATGCGCGGCCAGATCGACTCCAGCGCCCGGATCATCCGCTGGTGCGAGCAGCTGGGCTGGGCGTACGACGTGCGCTGGCCCACCGAGGCCCGCCTGGACGCCAAGCGCAGCGAGCCCGGCGCGCCCTCCCGCCGTGCGGAGAAGGCCCACGAGGAGAGCGCCCGTAAGGAGAAGGCCGCAGAGGCGGCATGATGGAGGACGTGGCGACCGACTCCAGTACCACCCGTACGACCAGCAACAACGGCTCGGCGGGCACCGAACGACCCCGGCGGACCCGCCGTACCCGGATGACGGGCGCGGAGCGGCGGGAGCAGTTGCTGGACATCGGCCGCACGCTCTTCGCCGAGAAGGGCTTCGAGGGCACCTCGGTGGAGGAGATCGCGGCGAAGGCCGGCGTCTCCAAGCCGGTGGTCTACGAGCACTTCGGCGGCAAGGAGGGGCTGTACGCGGTGGTGGTCGACCGTGAGATGCGCTCGCTCCTGGAGGGGGTGACGGGTGCCCTGACGGCGGGGCACCCGCGCGAGCTCCTGGAGCAGGCCGCGTTCGCGCTGCTCGACTACATCGAGAAGTACACCGACGGGTTCCGGATCCTGGTCCGGGACTCGCCGGTCGCCCAGTCGACGGGCACCTTCGCCTCGCTGATCTCCGACATCGCGACCCAGGTCGAGGACATACTCGGCCTGGAGTTCAAGGCCCGCGGCTTCGACCCCAAGCTCGCCCCGCTGTACGCGCAGGCGCTGGTCGGGATGGTCGCGCTGACCGGCCAGTGGTGGCTGGACGTGCGCAAGCCCAAGAAGGCTGAGGTCGCCGCGCACCTGGTGAACCTGGCGTGGCACGGCCTCGACGGCCTGGAGCAGAAACCCCGGCTGATAGGGCACCGCAAGAGCTGAGCGGTGGTGGGTCCCGAATGATCTCGAATGGGTCGCGAGTTTCACTCGTGGCCCATTTTCCACTTCAACCACCCTCGCATCAGCTGTAGGCTTCACGCACATTCCCGGGGGGGATTCCGGCATTCCTTCGTGAGCGGCCACGCGTGCCTCAGCGTCCTTTTCGACGCGCTGCGTGTGGGCCCCGCGAGGAATGCTCCCGCGTGCTCCGCTTTCGCGTGAGCCGCGATGAATTCGACCCGGTTCCACCCGCATATTCCCTGGGGGGAATTTTGTCTTCTGTGCGCACCTTGCGCCCCGGCCGCCTCGCGGCCTGCACCGCCCTCGCGCTCTCGGCCGGCATGCTCCTTTCGGGCACGGCCTCGGCCGACCAGGCGCCGAAGGCCCCGAAGGCGACCGTCGAGGCCGCCAGGCCGTCCGCCGGCAACCCTGCGGGCGCGCTGCCCGGCCGGATCCACCGGTCGTCGGCCGTCGCGGCCGCCACCGCCGCCAAGCCGCGTCTGGACCTCAACAAGGACGGCTCCACGGACCTGCTCTACCGGGGCGTCGACAACCTGACGTACCTGGAGACCTGGACCGAGAAGGACAACCCGGCGTTCGCGAACTCCTTCGGCGCCTACAAGGACCTCGTCACGCCGGGCGACCTGGACGGGAACGGCACCCCCGAGCTGCTGACCGTGCAGCCCGACGGAACGCTCTCGCTCTACGCCGATGTGACGAGCAGCGGCTCCAACTACCCGACCTGGTCGGGCGGCGGCTGGAACGCCTACAACAAGATCGTCGGCGCGGCCGATGTGACCGGCGACGGCAAGGGCGACCTCCTGGCCCGCACGCCCGGCGGCGACCTGTACCTGTACCCGGGCAAGGGCGTCTCCGCCGGTGACCCGTTCGCCGGGCGGATCAAGGTCGGCGGCGGCTGGCAGGGCTACGACCAGCTGGTCGGCGCCAACGACATGAACGGCGACGGCTTCGGCGACGTCGTGGCCCGCACGCCGGGCGGCGACCTGTACTTCTACGCGGGCACCGGCAACGCGGCCGACCCCCTGAAGTCCCGCGTCCGGATCGGCGGCGGCTGGACCGCGTACAACCAGATCCTCTCGCTCGACGACGGCAACGGCGACGGCTACGCCGACATCGCGGCCCGCAGCAACGGCGGCACGCTGTACTTCTACGCGGCCGACGGCAAGGGCAACTTCAACAGCCCCACGAAGATGGGCTCGGGCTGGGAGTACACCCAGGCCTTCAGCGGTACGGGCGCCAACGCGACCCCGGTGAAGAACGGCGTCATCGGCCGCGACACCAAGGGCACGCTCTGGCACTACTACTCCGAGTACAACGGCCAGCTCTCGCAGCGCTTCAGGGCCAGCGACGACGGCGCCTTCGCGAACTCGCGCCGCCTCGCCTTCGCGGCCTCGATCAGCGGCGGGCTCTACGGCGACCTGCTCCAGTGGGACGACGGCCACCTCTACATCGGCGTCAATCTCAGTGACGCGGGCGGCGGCTGGGGCGGCTTCAACACCCTCGTCGGCGCGGGCGACCTGAACAACGACGGCAAGAACGACCTGCTCGCCCGCGACGGCTCCGGCACGCTCTCGCTGTACCGGGGCTACGGCAACGGCTACCAGTTCTCCTCCCGTCTGAACATCGGCGGCGGCTGGAACGCGTACGACCGGATCGTCGGAGCCGGTGACCTCACCGGCGACGGGCTCACGGACATCGTCGCGCGCACCGGCGACGGCAAGCTGTACCTGTACCAGGGCACCGGCGTCTCCACCTCGCCGTTCAAGTCGCGGGTCTACGTGGGCCCCGGCTGGCAGCAGTTCAAGAACATCGCGGCCCCCGGCGACCTCAACGGTGACGGCCGGGCCGACCTGATCGCCACCAACTCCCGGGGCGAGGCGTTCCGTTACGACTCGAACGGCTACGGCGGCTTCAAGTCCCGCGTGAAGCTGGGCGACGGCTGGAACACGTACCGCGACCTCTACTAGGCCGTGACGTGAGAGTGCCCCGCACCCCTGGAGGGGCGCGGGGCACTGCCGTGTGCACGCACTACGTCAGCGGTCCTTTCTGCGCGCCACCGCGAAGATCCGGCGGAAGGGGAAGACCGTGCCGTACGGGCCCGGCGGGTACGCGCGGCGCAGCAGGTCGCGGTATTCGGCGAGGAAGGCCTCGGTCGCCTCCTCGTCGTCGGCGAGCGCGGTCAGGGCCGGGCGCAGGGCGGTGCCCTTGACCCAGTCCAGGACCGGGTCCTCGCCGGGCAGCAGCTGTGAGTAGGTCGTCTCCCAGACGTCCGCCTCGCAGCCGAGGTCCGTCAGACGCAGCAGATAGTCGGCGGGTTCGAGGATGTGGACGTAGCGGCGCCCGTGGTCGCCGAGCAGGCCGCGCCAGCGCGGCGACTCGCAGAGCTCGCCGAGCAGGGCGTGGCTGGGCGAGGCGAAGTTGCCGGGGACCTGGAAGGCGAGGGTGCCGCCGGGGGTGAGGCCGTCGAGCCAGCAGGCGAAGGACTCCGGGTGGTTGGGGACCCACTGGAGGGCCGCGTTGGAGACGATCAGGTCGTACGGCTCCTCCGGCGTCCAGTGGGTGAGGTCGGCGGGGCGGAAGTCCAGCCAGCCGCCGCCCCGGGTGGTGCCCGCGTGGTCCTTGTCGGCCTGGGCGAGCATCTCGGGCGAGAGGTCGAAGCCGGTTATGCGGGCGTCGGGCCAGCGGTCGGCGAGCAGCGTGGTGACGTTTCCCGGGCCGCATCCGAGGTCCGCGATCCGGGTGGGCGGGTGGCTCCCGGGGCCCGGGAAAAAGGTGTCCGGGGTGCGCGGGGCGCCCACGCCCCGGGCGCTGGGTACTCCCCCGGCGGCGGCCGTGTCGGCGGCGGCCGCGCCGGCGGAGCCCGGCAGCGCCGGGATCCTCGCCAGTAGATCGAGGAACGGCCGGGTGCGATGGCCGGAATGATGCAGGTACTGCTCCGGATCCCAGAGGGGAGCGGGCAGCTGGGCAGACGTCCGGGCGGATGTGCCGGTGAACTCCCGGGGCGGCGCCTCGACGGCTTCCGGGACGAAATCGGAATGCATGTTCGAGCCCCCTTGCAGGTACGGGTAGGGCAAGCGGAACAGGGTCCCGGCCCCTCCATTCTCAATGGTGGGGGTTTATACATCTTGACGTCAAGAGACTTCATATCGACAGACCCTCTACACTGATCGTCATGGAGGACGAGGTCGACCGACTGGTCTCAGCATGGCGCCGCGAGCGCCCGGACCTCGACGTGGAGCCGCTTGAGGTGCTCAGCCGCGTCAGCAGGCTGGCGCGCCACCTCGACCGGGCGCGCAGACTCGCCTTCTCCGAGCATCAGCTGGAGCCCTGGGAGTTCGACGTCCTGACGTCGCTGCGGCGCGCGGGCGCGCCCTACCAGCTCTCTCCCGGGCAGCTGCTCACCCAGACGCTGGTCACCTCCGGCACCATGACCAACAGGATCGACCGGCTCGCCAAGAAGGGCCTGGTCGAGCGGCTCCCCGACCCCAGCGACCGGCGCGGGGTACTGGTCCGCCTCACCCCTGAGGGGCGCGACCGCGCGGACCAGGCGCTGGCCGGGCTCCTGGAGCAGGAGCGGGCCATCCTGGCCCGGCTGTCGCGCACCCAGCGGGGCGAACTGGCGGGACTGCTACGCCAGTTGACCGCCCCGTTCGACAACATCCCCGGCTAGGTCGGCCGGCCCGACCCCGGCCCGGCGCGCCAGCGCGACGGCGGCCAGCGTCGAGTGCACACCGAGCTTGCCCAGCACGTTCTGCATGTGCGTGCGGACCGTGTGCGGGGAGAGGAAGAGGCGCTCGGCGACCGCCTTGCGGCCGAGCCCGGCGACCATGCACCGCAGCACCTCGCGCTCGCGCGGGGTCAGCGACTCCACCAGGCGCTCGCTCTCGGTGCGGTGCTTGCGGGCGGCGGTGAGCTCGCGCAGGACGCCGGTGAGCAGCGCGGGCGGCAGATGCGTCTCGTCCCGCAGTACGCCCCTGATCACCGCGAGCAGCCGCTGCAGCGAGCAGTCCTTGGCGACCCAGCCGGACGCCCCCGCCTGGAGGGCGAGCGCGGCGCGGCGCGGGTCGTCCTTCTCGGCGAGCACCACCGTACGCACGGCGGGCTGGCCCGAACGGACCCCGGCGACCAGCGAGATGCCGTCCACCAGGCCCTCGGCACCACCGCCGTCCGGCACGGCCCGGGCCACCGGCGCGCCGGCGAGCGCGCCGAGGTCGGCGTCGACGAGCATCACGTCGAAGCGGCGCCCCTCGGAGGCCCCCCGCTCCAGACAGCGCAGCGCGGCCGGGCCGCTGCCGGCGGCCGCGACGTCGACGTCGGGCTCGGCCGCCAGGGCGGCGGCAAGCGACTCCGCGAAGATTCGGTGGTCATCCACCACGAGAACCCGGATACGAACCACAGACACCCCCATGCGTCGGGGAACGGACCGGTCAGGGCACGGCGCCCGGAACAGGGGGAACGGCAGTCGCGCGGCCGCCGCCGTGGACTGACTGGTACCCCACCCCGGGCGTCGTACCCGACTGTCTCGCCCCCTGATCAACACCGGCCCCCACCGGTGCTGTGCTTCAGAGTAGGGCCGTGGGCCGCAAGCGGAAGGTAATTTGCAGAACTGATTGGCCAGGGTGTTTAGGGTGTGGCCCATGTTTCGTTTTGAGGCGGAAGTGGACAAGGCGCGACGGATTCTGCTGCATCAGCGGCTCAAGGACACCAATACGGAACGCTCTTCGGCGCTGCGCGCCCTGCGCGGCGCCCCGGGCGAGAAGGAACAGCCGCTGCACGTCTGGGCGCTGGACGAGAAGGGCGGCCTGGCGGGCGGCCTCACCGGCCGCATCTGGGCGAGCTGGCTCCATGTCGACCTGCTGTGGGTGGACGCGGCGCACCGGGGCGCGGGCCTCGGCGCCGAACTCCTCGCGCGCGCCGAGGAGTCGGCCCGCACCGAGCACTCCTGCGCCTGGTCACGCCTGGAGACCTGGGACTTCCAGGCGCCGGGCTTCTACCGCAAGCAGGGGTACGAAGTGGTGGGCGAGGTGCCCGACTATCCACCGGGCGTCACGGAGTTCATCCTGACCAAGCGGCTGAAGTGACCCCCGAAGCCACCCACCCGGAGACCCGGGCCCGTGCCCGGAGGGCACCAACAGGCACAGCCAGGCGCCGGGCTTCCACCGCAAGCAGGGGTACGAAGTGGTGGGCGAGGTGCCCGACTATCCACCGGGCGTCACGGAGTTCATCCTGACCAAGCGGCTTTGACCGCTCGGTACGGGACGGCAGCCAGGGGCGCGGGGCCGTGACATTTGCGGCTCCGCCGCGTGGGCGCGACCGGCCGCAGACGCCCGCAGCCGAACGACCACGCATCCGGCGAAGTGCTCAGCGCAGCCTTCGCGCCCCCGCCGACGGGACCGCCGGGAAGACCCTGGGCGCCGTGTAGCCAGCCGCCGCGAACGCCTCCTCGACCGCCTTGGTGACCGTGTCCACCATCGCCGCCTCCACGAGAACGACCGCGGACCCCCCGAAGCCGCCGCCCGTCATCCGCGCGCCGAGCGCCCCGGCCGCCACCGACGCGGCCACGACCAGGTCCAACTCGGCGCAGGAGACCCGCAGATCGTCGCGGAGCGAGGCGTGGCCCTCGGTCAGGACCGGGCCGGCCGCACGCGGATCGCCCGCCGCGAGGTGCGCCGCGACCCGCTCCACCCGCTCGTTGTCGCTCACCACATGGCGTACGCACCGGCGAACGGTTTCGGAGTCGAGCCTGGCCAGCGCAGTGTCGAGGCGCGCGTACGGAACCTCGCGCAGGGTGCGCACTCCGAGCGCCCGCGCACCCGCCTCGCAGGCTCCGCGCCGATCGGCGTACGCGCCGTCTCCGAGCGCGTGCTTCACGCGGGTGTCCACCACGAGGAGCGCGAGCCCGTGCGCGGCGAGGTCGAAGGGGATCTGGCGCAGCGAGAGGTCCCTGGTGTCCAGGTGGAGCACATGGCCCTCGGCGCAGCAGGCGGACGCGGTCTGGTCCATGATCCCGCAGGGGACGCCCACGAAGGCGTTCTCGGCGCGCTGGGCGATACGCGCCAGCTCGGGCCGGGTGAGCCCGAGTCCGAACAGGTCGTTCAGGGCGAGCGCGGTCACGACCTCCAGGGCCGCCGAGGAGGAGAGCCCAGCGCCGGTCGGCACGGACGAGGACAGGTGGATGTCGGCGCCGGTGACCGGGTGGCCCGCCGCCCGCAGCGCCCAGACCACACCCGCCGGGTACGCCGCCCAGCCGCCGCCCGAGAAGGGCTCAAGGGCGTCGGCGCCGAGCTCCACCACCCCGCCGTCCATGTCCGCCGAGTGCAGCCTGAGCACCCCGTCGGTGCGCCGCGCGACCGCCGCGACCGCCGTGTGCGGCAGCGCCAGCGGCATCACGAAGCCGTCGTTGAAGTCGGTGTACTCCCCGATGAGGTTGACCCGCCCGGGCGCCTCCCAGACCCCCTCGGGGGCCCTGCCGTACAGCTCCTGGAACTCGCCCGCGATGTCAGACATCCGCGCTCTCCCGCCGTGCGAACTCCCAGGCGTCCGCGACGATCCCCGCGAGGTCCGCCCGGGAGGGCTGCCAGCCGAGCCGCTCGTGCGCGCGGGCGGCGGAGGCCACCAGGACCGCCGGGTCGCCCGGCCGCCGCCCGGCCGTGACCTCGGGGACCGGGTGCCCGGTGACCTTCCGTACGGTCTCGATGACCTCGCGGACGGAGAAGCCGTTGCCGTTGCCGAGGTTGCAGATCAGGTGCTCGCCCGCGGTGGCCGCGTCCAGCGCGAGCAGATGCGCCTCGGCGAGGTCGGCGACATGGATGTAGTCGCGTACGCAGGTGCCGTCCGGGGTCGGGTAGTCGTCCCCGAACACGGAGATCGACTCCCGCTTGCCGAGGGCGACCTGGAGGACCAGCGGGATCAGATGCGACTCGGGGTCGTGGCGTTCGCCGCAACTTCCGTACGCCCCGGCCACGTTGAAGTACCGCAGCGAGACGGCCGCGAGGCCGTGGGCGGCGGCCTCGCCGGTGATCATGTGGTCGACGGCGAGCTTGGAGGCGCCGTAGGGGCTGGTGGGGGCGGTCGGGTCGGCCTCGGTGAGCAGGGCGGAGGCCGGTTCGCCGTAGGTCGCGGCGGTGGAGGAGAACACCAGCTTGCGCACGTCCGCCGCGCGCATCGCGTCCAGCAGCGCCATGGTGCCGCCGACGTTGTTCGTCCAGTACTTCTCGGGGCGCGCCACCGACTCGCCGACCTGCGAGAACGCGGCGAAGTGCAGTACGGCGTCGTACGAGGCGTCCAGTCGGCGCCCGGCGTCCTGGACGCGGCCCTCGACAAACTCCGCGCCCGCCGGGACGGCCTCCCTGAAGCCGGTGGAGAGGTCGTCGAGGACGGTCACCGTGTGGCCCGCCTCCAGGAGGTGGCGCGCGACCACGCTGCCGACATAGCCGGCACCACCGGTGACCAGGTACTTCCCGCTCATGAACTCGCTACCTCTCGCAGTCGCCGGGCCGCGGCCTCCGGCGGCACGTCATTGATGAACACACTCATGCCGGATTCGGAACCCGCGAGGAACTTCAGCTTGCCGGAAGTGCGGCGAACGGTGAAAAGCTCCAGATGCAGAGCGAATTCGTGCCGGTCGGCGCTTTCGGAGAAGGGCGCCTGGTGCCAGGCCGAAATGTACGGCGTGGGCGGTTCGGCGTCCCCGAAGATCCGGTCGAAGCGCCTCAAGAGTTCCAGATAGATCTGTGGGAACTCTGTGCGCGCCTCGTCGTCCAGCGCCCGCAGGTCCGGGACGCGCCGGCGGGGGTAGAGGTGCACCTCGTACGGCCAGTGCGCGGCGTAGGGCACGAAGGCGACCCAGTGCTCGCCCTCCAGGACGAGGCGGACGCGCTCGGCGAGCTCGCGCTCGACCACGTCGTCGAAGAGGTTGCGGCCGCCGGTGCGCTCGCGGTGCTCGGCCAGTGAGCGGAGCATCAGAGCGGTGCGGGGGGTGGTGAAGGGGTAGCCGTAGATCTGGCCGTGCGGGTGACCGAGGGTGACGCCGATCTCGGCGCCCCGGTTCTCGAAGCAGAACACCTGCTCCACCTGCGGGAGTTCGGCGAGCTCGGCGGTCCGGTCGGTCCAGGCCTCCAGGACGAGGGCGGCCTGCTCCTCGGTGAGGTCGGCGAAGGAGGCGTCGTGGTCGGGAGTGAAGCAGACGACCTCGCAGCGGCCGGAGTCCCCGGCGAGGGACGGGAAGCGGTTCTCGAAGACGGCCACGTCGTAGTCGTCGGCCGGGATCTCGCTGTGCCGCCCGTCGCGCGAGGGGCACAGGGGGCAGGCGTCGGCGGGCGGGTGGTAGGTGCGGCCCTGGCGATGGGAGGCAATGGCCACGGAGTCCCCCAGCAGGGGGTCGCGGCGGACCTCCGAGGCGGTGGAGACGGGGTCGAGCGGCCGGGTGTCCGTCTCGTCCCGTACGACGTCGTCCCGCGAGTCGTAGTAGAGCAGCTCGCGGCCGTCGGCGAGCCGGGTCGACGTCTTCTTCACCTGCACCTCCATCAAACAGAACCGAACATAAAGAACCACGAGCCAACACCATCAGTCAATGGGCACGACCAAGACGGCCGCGGAAGACGGCCGGACATGGCTGTGGGGGGGGGGGGGGGAGAGGAGGGAACACAAGAAGAAAAAACAGAAAGAAAAAAAAAAAGGAGGAACCCACCCGCGGGGGAAACAAGGCACAAAAACACAAGCAAGAGG
>NZ_JBVIHM010000001.1:852914-870899 GCF_055570295.1 Streptomyces sp. NPDC031265 | reverse complement strand
AGAAAACAAACAGGAAAAAAAAGACCAACGAACAACCCCCACCATTAACTGGACAGAACAAAGACGCTCGGGGAGACGGTCCGCACCTGGCTGTGGCCCCACCCCCCCCCCGCCCCCCCCCACAGCGCGAAGCAACAGAGAAAAAAGAGGTCCGGCTCAGCCCGTCGGCGGGACCGCCCGGTCCAGGAGCCCCGTACGGGCGGCCAGCGCCGCCGCCTCAAGGCGGGAGCCGACGCCCAGCTTCATCAGGACGCGCTGGACATGGGTGCGCGCGGTGGAGGGGGCGATGCCCATGCCCGCGGCGATCAGCCGGGTGTCCTCGCCGTCCGCGACCCGGACCAGCACCTCGACCTCGCGCGGGGTCAGCATCTGCAGCAGCCGCTGCCCCTCGTCGTCCGGCTGCGCGACCGGGTTGAGCAGCTCCGCGAAGGCGCCCTGGAGCAGCTGCGGCGCCACCGCCGCCTCCCCGGACCGCGCCTTGACCATGGCGCGCTCAACCCCCTCGATGCGCTCGTCGTGCCTTACGTACCCGGAAGCGCCCGCGGCGAAGGCCGCCGCGATCCCGCGCGGGCTGGGCACCGGCCCGAGCACCACCACTGCCACCTGCGGCCGCTCCCGCTTGATCTTGACGATCGGGTCGAACACCCCCGGCTCGGCGGGCGTGGCCGTGCCGAGCAGACACACCTCCGGCGCCCGTGCCACCACCAGCTCCGCCGCCCCGGCGACCGGAGCGGCCGCGGCGAGCACCCGGTGCCCGCGGAGCTTCAGTGCCGAGGCCAGCGCCTCGGCGAGCAGGCGGTGGTCGTCGACCACCATGAGCCGCACGCCCATCGAGCAACCCCCATCCCCCCGGGGCGCGTTGCCAACTCCCCTGGCCCGGCCCCTCCCTGCCCCGGCAAGCTACACGCTTGTTCGACGTCGCGCGCCCCCTACCGGTGAGAAGACGCCCGGATTGCCGAAATCCCCGGCATTCAGGACTACTTGGCGAACAACCGTGTCCGCCCAGGTGAACGCGGGGGCCCCGGCCGCGGAGGGTGCTCCGCGACCGGGGCCGCCGTGATGGAGAGGTTGACGCCGTACGAACGGCGGCGCCGGATCAGCCGGTGCCGAGGCCGATCAGCAGGTACTTCTTCTCGTCGGTCAGCGTGCTCGGCTTGGAGAGCAGCGTCGCCGACATGAAGAGCTTGCCCTGGTTGTACCGGATCTCGCCGTACTCCGGCCCGAACTGCGAGAGCGCGTCCCGCACGGAGGTGTCCGCCGGGTTCTGCAGCAGGACCGTCTGCTTGAAGCTGCCGCCGTCGACGCTGACGATCTGGCTGCCCTTGTCGTACGGGGGCTTCTTGAACGCGATGACGTTGTTGCCGTCCATCCGCAGCGGCGCCAGCGAGGAGCCGTCGCCCGCGTCGGCCTTGCCGGGCACGGGCTGGCCGGTGGCCAGGTCGAACGCGAGGATCTCGTTGGTGCGGCCGGAGTAGCCGCTGCCGCCCGCGCCGTCGTGCTCCTCCGTCGGGACGTACAGCTTGCCGCCGCCCGCCGCGACCGAGGTGCACTTCTCCACCTCGGTGGAGTCGCAGTCGGCGGCGTACTTGTCGCCCGGCGCCGGGATGCGGGCCAGCAGCTTGCCGGTCTTGTCGTCGATCGAGAAGAAGTCCGAGATCCCGCTGCCGTCCCCGGCGGTGTCGCCGACGTCGGCGGCCACGACCAGCGGCTTGGTCGAGACGATGTGCGCGTACTGGACACCGGCCGGCATCTTGTACGAGGCGGCCGGCGCGCCCGTCTTCGGGTTCAGCGGCTGGATGGTGACCGTGGGGTTGTCGTAGTCGCCGCACTTGCGGACCGCGACCAGCGCCTCGCCGCCGCCGTAACCGGCGTCCTTGCACTGGTCGGTGGTGATCTTCGGCTGCCACAGCAGCTTGCCGGTGGCCAGGTCCCAGGCGGCGCCGCCCGAGGAGCCGCCGGTGGCGACCGTCCCGGCGCCGACGGTGACCTCTTCGTACATCGCCTTGCGGTCGCCGTCCTTGACGGAGTTCGTCCAGGCCAGCTTGCCGGTGGCGAGGTCGAGCGCCGCGACCTCGGTGCAGCGCGCGTACTTCTCGCCGGAGGCCTTGGGGCCCTCGTAGATGATCGCCGTCTTGCCGTCGGAGGTGACGTGCGTGGTCGCCGCGCAGACCGCGCCGGGCAGCGGCAGCTTCCACAGCTGTGTGCCCTTGGCGGAGTCGTAGCCGACGATCTCGTTGACGCCCGACTTGGCGTACACCTTGTCGGTCAGCCAGGAGCCGTTGACGTGGACCAGGTCGGCGACCTTGGGCTGCGGCACCTGGAAGAGCACCTTGGAGGTGGCGTTGGCAGGAGCCTGCTCCTTGCCGCCGCCCCCGGTCGAGCCGCCCTCCTTGCCGTCCTTGCCGCCGTCGGCGCCCTGAGTGGAGCCGGACTTGGACTCGTCCTTCTTGTCGCCGTCCTTGCCCTTGGCGTACCAGACGCCGCCGACGATCAGCGCCACCGCGACGACCGCCGCGATGATGACCGTCGTCTGGGTGCTGGGCTTCTTGCCGCCGGGGCCACCCGGGGCGCCCTGCGGCGCCATGGGCTGGGTGACGGGCTGGCCGGGGTAGCCGTAGCCCTGCTGCGGCTGGCCCGGGTAGCCGTAGCCCTGCTGGGCCGGGGGCGGCGTCTGCGGATAGCCGTACGCGGACGGCTGCCCGGGCGGCGGGGTCTGCGGATAGCCGTACGCCGGGGCCGCCGGCGGCTGGGCCGGAGGCGTGGGCGGCATCGCCGGGGGCGGCGGCGTCGGGGCGCCGAAGCCGCCCGCCGGGGGCGGGGTGGGCGCGCCGAAGCCGCCCGCCGGGGGCTCCTGCGGGGCGCCGAAACCGCCCGGCTGCTGGGGCGGCTGGGGGGGCTGGCTCATGGCGTAGGTACCTCTGCGGAAGGGAAGTGGGCGGAAGCGGGAGCGTTCATCAGTTGCCGAACCCCATCAGGGCCTTCTCCTTGGTGTCGCCCTTGGGGCTGGACACCCGGCCGTTGAGGATGAACAGCCGGCCGTCGCGGTAGGCCACGTGCTTGGAGAAGAAGCCGTTCTCGATGGAGGCGGTGGACGCCGGGTTCTGGAGCACGATCTTCGGCTGGCCACCGGTGGGCGCGATCTCCGCGACCGCGCCGCCCTGCTCGGTGGTGGGCGCGATGTAGGCGAGGACCTTGCCGTTCTCGGCGCTCAGCGGCAGCATCGTGCGGGCAGCGCCCGCGGTCGAACGCCACTTCTCCTTGCCGGTGTTGAGGTCGAACGCCACGACCTCGTTGGTGCGCCCGAAGCCGTCGCCGGAGCTGCGCTTGGGCTCGGTCGGCAGGTAGAGCGTGTTGGCGTCGGCGGCGGTGCCCAGGCAGCCCTGGAGGTCACGGTCCATGATCGCCCAGCCGCACTCCGGCTGGAAGCTGTCCTTGCTGCTCAGCTCGGAGCGCAGCGAGCCGTCGGGCTTGAACGTCGAGATGTTGAACTGCTTCTTGTCCTTGTTGGTCAGGTAGACCACCAGCGGGTCGACGGAGAAGACCCGGGCGACCTTCCAGCCCTTGGGGAACTGCTTGGTCCACTTGGGCTTGCCGGTCGTCGCGTCCAGCTCCTGGATCTGGTCGACCCCGAGCGTGTCACCGCCGACCGTGCAGCTGCCCGCCGCGACCAGCCTGGCGCCGCCCGCGAAGGCGTCCGCGCGGCAGTTGCCGCTGCGCTCCTGGCCGAAGACCTTCTTGCCGTCGAGGACCGAGAAGCCGCTGACGCCGCCCATCCGGGCCACCGCCACGGTGTTGCCGCTGATCGCCATGTCGAAGCTGGTCATGATGTCGAAGGTGTTCTCCGACGGGACCGGCACCTTCCAGCCCGCCTTGCCGGCCGCGAGGTCGACCTGCTGGAGCTGGTTGCACTTGGCGTTCTTGGTGTTGTTCTCCTGCACACCGAGGACGATCTTGCCGTCGGCTGTGGTCTGGTGCGGCGCGCCGCACAGCGGAGCGCTGAGCGGCACGCTCCACTTCTGCTTGCCGTCCGTCACCGAATAGCCGATGACTTCCTTGTACATCGCCTTGACGACGGTGTCGCCGATCACCCAGGGGCCGGACTGCTCGGCGCCGTTCTGGGTCAGCTGGGTGGCGTTCTCCTGGAGCCAGACCTTCGCCTCGCCGTCCTTGCGGCCCGCGTTGAGGTCGTCGGCCCCGGCCCGGCCGTCGCCCTTGCCGTCGCCGGTGTCCGTCGTCGGGGAGCCGGTGGGCTGGGCGGCCTGGCTCTTCTTCGCCTCGGGCTTCTTGTCGCCGTCGCCGCCCTTGGTCGCGAAGTACACGCCGCCGCCGACCACGAGCAGACCGGCCACGGCCGCCGCGATGATCACCGCGGGCTTGCCCTTGAAGGGGTTGCGGCCCCCGCCCGGCTGCTCCGGCATCGGGGCGCCCGGGTACTGGGGCTGCGTCGGGTAACCGCCGTAGGGGCCCTGCTGCTGGCCGTACGGACCCGGCTGCTGGGCGTACGGGCCCGGCTGGCCGGGTGCCTGCGGGTATCCGTAGCCCGGCTGGGCACCGGGCGCCTGCGGATAGCCGTACGCGGGCGCGCCCTGCGGCGGGGCGGGCGGCATCGCGGGCGGCGGGCCGGCGGGCGGCGGTGGCATCTGCGGCGGCTGGCCGGGCGGAGTGGGTGCCCCGGCGGGCGGGTCCATGGGTGCCCCGAAGCCCCCCTGCGGCGGCTGCTGGCTGGGCGGCTGGGTCACAGCGTGTTTCCCCCTTCGTGCGGACCGCTGCCCGAGCGGACTCCCCCGCGTTTCCGGAGCGGAATCGGACATGGTCCCGCACAGTTTGCGTCAGACGAGCGGAGCTTCTTTCTATCACCCACAACCCCTCGAACACGGGGCCGGTCCGCCCCTGTTCCCAAGGGCGGACCGGCCTGTGATGCGGCTGTTATGGAGTTTGCACGTGCTCTTTACGACTCGTCACGCGTCCTCACGAGCATCACGCGCCCCACGCGTTCCTAGGCCTCCTCGGCCAGTTCCAGCCAACGCATCTCCAGGTCGTCGCGCTCGCCGATGAGCGCGCGCAGCTCCGCGTCGAGCTTGGCGACCTTCTCGAAGTCCGTGGCGTTGTCCGCGATTTGTGCGTGCAGACCCGTCTCCCGGTCGGAGATCTTGCTCAGCTGCCGCTCGATCCGCTGGAGTTCCTTCTTGGCGGCCCGGCTGTCGGCCGACGAGGCCGTACCGGCGGGCCGGGCGGCGGCGGCCGGCGCCGGGGCGGGAGCCGCCGTCTCGACCATCCGCTTGCGCCGCTCCAGGTACTCCTCGATGCCGCGCGGCAGCATCCGCAGGGCCGCGTCGCCGAGCAGCGCCCACACCCGGTCGGTGGTGCGCTCGATGAAGAACCGGTCGTGCGAGATGACGACCATCGAGCCCGGCCACCCGTCGAGCAGGTCCTCCAGCTGCGTCAGCGTCTCGATGTCGAGGTCGTTGGTGGGCTCGTCGAGGAACAGCACGTTCGGCTCGTCCATCAGCAGCCGCAGCAGCTGGAGACGGCGCCGCTCACCGCCGGAGAGGTCCCCGACCGGCGTCCACTGCTTCTCCTTGGTGAACCCGAACTGCTCGCACAGCTGCCCGGCCGTCATCTCCCGGCCCTTGCCGAGGTCGACCCGGTCCCGGATCTGCTGTACGGCCTCCAGGACCCGCAGCTCGGCGGGGAGTTCGGTGACGTCCTGCGAGAGGTAGGCGAGCCGCACGGTCTTGCCGACCTTGATCTGCCCGCTCGCGGGCTGCGCCTCGCCGTCGGTACGGGACGCCTCGGCCAGCGCCCGGAGCAGCGAGGTCTTGCCCGCGCCGTTCACCCCGACCAGGCCGATCCGGTCGCCCGGGCCGAGCTGCCAGGTCAGGTGCTCGAGCAGCACCTTGGGTCCGGCCTGGACGGTCACGTCCTCCAGGTCGAAGACGGTCTTGCCGAGCCGTGCGTTGGCGAACTTCATCAGCTCGGAGGTGTCGCGCGGCGGCGGCACGTCGGCGATCAGCTCGTTGGCGGCCTCGATGCGGTAGCGCGGCTTGGAGGTGCGGGCGGGGGCGCCGCGCCGCAGCCAGGCCAGCTCCTTGCGCATCAGGTTCTGCCGCTTGGCCTCCTCGGTCGCGGAGATGCGGTCCCGCTCGGCCCGGGCGAACACGTAGTCCGAGTAGCCGCCCTCGTACTCGTAGACGCTGCCCCGCTGCACGTCCCACATCCGGGTGCAGACCTGGTCCAGGAACCACCGGTCGTGGGTGACGCACACCAGCGCCGAGCGGCGGGCCTGGAGGTGGGCGGCCAGCCAGGCGATGCCCTCCACGTCCAGGTGGTTGGTGGGCTCGTCCAGGATGATCAGATCCGGGTCCGCGATGAGGATCTTGGCGAGCGCGATGCGGCGGCGCTCGCCGCCGGAGAGGGGGCCGATGACCGTGTCCAGGCCGTGCTCGAAGCCGGGCAGACCGAGGCCGCCGAACAGACCCGTCAGCACGTCGCGGATCTTGGCGTTGCCCGCCCACTCGTGGTCGGCGAGGTCACCGATCACCTCGTGGCGGACGGTCGCCTCCGGGTCCAGCGAGTCGTGCTGGGTGAGCACGCCGAGCCGCAGCCCGCCTACGTGGGTGACGCGGCCGGTGTCCGCCTCCTCCAGCTGCGCGAGCATCCGGATGAGGGTGGTCTTGCCGTCTCCGTTGCGTCCGACCACCCCGATCCGGTCCCCTTCGGAGACGCCGAGGGAGACGCCGTCGAGCAGGGCACGGGTGCCGTATACCTTGCTGACTGCCTCGACATTGACCAGATTGACGGCCATTTCACTCCTGAGCAGGGGGCTTGGATCGTCCCCCAGGGTACTTCCCGGGCGCAGGGCCCTCACCGCGCCGAGGTGCCCGCCGCCCCCGGGGCGCACATGGTTGCCCAGCCGCCCCGCCCCGGGCGCACGTGGTGCCTCGCTTTCAGGGGCGTGGGGAACTACGCGACCAGCCCCCACCGGGCCGCGGACGAAGAGCGACCTCTTTCAGCTGCAGACCGTGCGTGGCCGGTCGCGCGGTTCCCCGCGCCCCTGGGGGTTGGGGCTCAGCCCAAGACCACAGTTGCCGCGAATGCGGGGGGGGGGGGCGGGCTCAGCCCGGATCCGCAGTCGCCCCAGGGGCGGGGGAGGCAGCCAGCACCGTCGCCCCACGTGCAGGGGAAGTCGCCACCCGGGCCGAGCGGCAGGTGCCCGAGGCCGTCAGAGCCGCGGCGATCTTGTGCGCGCTCTCCTCGCCTTCGGCGAGAAACGCCGTGGTCGGGCCCGAGCCCGAGACCAGGGACGCCAGGGCGCCCCCCGCCGTGCCCACCGCCAGCGTCTCCGCCAACGACGGGCGCAGGGACAGTGCGGCCGGCTGGAGGTCGTTCGCCAGGACCGGCGCCAGCGCGAAGGGGTCGCCCGTGCGCAGCGCGGCCAGCAACGCCGGGTCCGCCGCCGGAGACGGCGCCCGCGGCGTGAGGCGGTCGAACTCGCGGTAGACCGCCGGGGTCGACAGACCACCGTCGGCCGCCGCGAAGACCCAGTGGAACGTCCCGCCGACCTCCAGCGGGGTCAGCTTCTCGCCCCGCCCGGTGCCGAGCGCCGCACCCCCCACCAGGCTGAACGGGACGTCGCTGCCGAGCTCGGCGCAGATGTCGAGCAGTTCGGCCCGTGACGCGCCCGTGCCCCACAGCGCGTCGCAGGCGAGCAGCGCCGCCGCGCCGTCCGCGCTGCCGCCCGCCATGCCTCCCGCGACCGGGATGTCCTTGGCGATGTGGAGGTGGACGTCAGGGGACAGACCGAAGCGGGCTGCGAGGAGCTCGGCCGCACGGGCCGCCAGGTTCGTACGGTCCAGGGGGACCTTGTCCGCGTCCGGGCCGGAGCAGGTGATCCGCAGCTCGTCGGCGGGCGTGGCCGTGACCTCGTCGTACAGGCCGACGGCCAGGAAGACGTTGGCCAGGTCGTGGAAGCCGTCGGGGCGGGCCGGGCCGACCGCGAGCTGGACGTTGACCTTGGCGGGGACGCGGACCGTCACCGTCACTTCTTGGCCTCCGCGATCCGCGCGAACTCCTCCACCGTCAGCGCCTCGCCGCGCGCCTGCGGCGAGATCCCGGCGGCGACCAGCGCCTCCTCGGCGGCGGCGGCCGAGCCGGCCCAGCCGGACAGGGCGGCCCGCAGGGTCTTGCGGCGCTGGGCGAAGGCCGCGTCCACCACCGCGAAGACCTCCGCCCTGGTGGCGGTGGTCTGCACCGGCTCGGCGCGCCGGACCAGGGAGACCAGGCCCGAGTCGACGTTGGGGGCGGGCCAGAAGACGTTGCGGCCGATGGACCCGGCGCGCTTGACCTCCGCGTACCAGTTGGCCTTCACCGACGGCACGCCGTACACCTTGTTGCCGGGCTTCGCCGCGAGCCGGTCCGCGACCTCCGCCTGGACCATGACCAGCGTCCGCTCGATCGTCGGGAAGCGGCCCAGCATGTGCAGCAGGACGGGCACGGCCACGTTGTACGGGAGGTTGGCGACCAGCGCCGTGGGCGCAGGGCCCGGCAGCTCCTGGACCAGCATGGCGTCGGAGTGGACCAGCGTGAAGTGGTCCTTCTTGGCGGGCAGCCGGGCCGCGATCGTGCCGGGCAGCGCGCCCGCGAGCACGTCGTCGATCTCGACGGCCGTCACCCGGTCCGCCGCCTCCAGGAGCGCCAGGGTCAGGGAGCCGAGGCCGGGCCCGACCTCCACCACGACGTCGTCGGGCCGCACCCCCGCCGTCCGTACGATCCGGCGGACCGTATTGGCGTCGATGACGAAGTTCTGGCCGCGCTGCTTGGTGGGGCGTACGCCCAGCGCTGCGGCCAGTTCACGGATGTCGGCGGGGCCGAGGAGGGCGTCGGGATCAGTGGTGCTCACCGATACAGCCTACGGCCGCAGTGCGGCCACGGGCTCGACCCCCGCTGTACGTAGAGCTTCTTCGCCCGGAACGTCTGCTCGGAGGCGCTGGCGTGCTGCGGGAGGCCGCTGCCGCCGAGGGCGTGCCAGGTGGGGCCGTCGAACTGGTAGAGCCCGCCGTAGTTCCCGGTCGGGTCGACCGCCCTGGGGCGCCCGCCGGACTCGCAGTGGGCGAGCCCATTCCAGTCGAGGTGGTCGGCGCCGCCGACCGAGAGGGGCAGCGGTTTGGTGCCGACCCGCACGGTCTGGGTGACCGGCCGGCGCATCAGGTGCTCGGCCACCTTCCTCGGCTTCTGCCGGACGCCGTTGACGGTCCGCAGCGCGTAGGTGACCTTGCGGAAGCCCCGCTGCCCGGGCCGGTCGACGACCTCGGTCCCGGCGAAGAGCGAGTCGTCCTTCGTCTTCTCGACCTCGTACGGGATGGGCTCCTCGCGGACCTCGCGGCTGCCGGTGATGCGCATGACGGTGATCGTCTGGCCGTCGCGGGGGAAGGCCGACGGCGCCACCAAGGTGGTGTCCTGGCCCCGGAGGGAGATCCCGGCCTCCTCGATGGCCTCGGCGACGGTCGCCGCGTTGGTGCGGATCGTGCGCTCGCGGCCGTCGGCGAGGAAGGTGACCTGGCGCTCGGTGCGCACGTCCAGGCCCATCCCGGCGCGGCCGATCGCGGAGGAGCGGGAGGCCGACAGATATGCGCCCTCGGCCCGCACCCCGAGCTGGCGCAGGGCCCCGTCCACCGTCTGGGCGGTGGTCCACACCTGGCGGCGCCGGCCGTCGAGGGTGAGCGCGACGGGGCGGCCGTAGCGGACGACGACCTCGTCGTCGCCGGTCAGCGCCTCGTGGCGGCCGGGCGCGACGATGTCGTGGTCGCCGACGCTCACGCGCTGGTCCGCGAGGAGCTCGTCGACGTCGTCCGCGAAGGTGTGCAGGGTGCGCGGGACACCGTCGACGGTGAGCCGCACCGCCTTGTCGTTGGCGAGGAACGCGGTGGTCCCGCCCGCGAGGCAGGCGACCACCAGGGCCTGCGGGATGAGCCGGCGCAGGGCGTCGGAGCCGGCGCCGAAGAGCCCGCCGCTCCTGCGGCGCCGCGAGGCCCGCCGCGCCCCGGCCCGCGAGCCCTCCTCCTGGCCCGCGGACCGGCGCGGCCGCGGCACCTCGGCCGGCTGCGTCTCGTACCTGTCGTACGAGGGCGGCTCGGCGGGTGGCGGCGCGTCCTGCGGGTACGGCGGCTCGGCGGTTCTGGTCGCCGCGCGGCGGCCGCCGCGTGCGGCACGGTGACTGCCCTGCGAATTGCTCACGGCGCTCCAGAGTTCCGGCCGGTCGTCCCATCGAGGCCGGGACATTAGCGGAGCGCCGGTCACTGTCCTAAGCAATTCGACTACGGAGTGTCGTCACGCTACTCTGCACTCGCCCAGTCGGAGCACCGCTGCCGTCATCCGTCAGTAATCGAAGGCGCGCGCGGTGTTCTCCGCGATGGCCGCGGCCAGCACGTCCTCGTGAATCGACTTCACCGCCGCCATGGCGCGCACCGTAATCGGAATGAGATACGGCGCATTGGGCCGTCCGCGGTACGGCGCCGGCGTGAGGAAGGGCGCGTCCGTCTCGACCAGGACCAGTTCGAGGGGGGCGACGGCGAGTGCGTCGCGCAGCGGCTGGGCGTTCTTGAAGGTCATGTTTCCGGCGAAGGACATGAAGTAGCCGGATTCCGCGCAGAGTTCCGCCATTTCCGCGTCACCGGAATAGCAGTGGAAGACCGTGCGTTCCGGGGCGCCCTCTTCCCGCAGAATGCGCAGCACATCCGCGTGCGCCTCGCGATCGTGGATGACGAGCGCCTTGCCGTGCCGTTTGGCGATCTCGATGTGCGCCCGGAACGACCTCTCCTGGGCGGCCATGCCATCGGCCCCGGTCCGGAAGTAGTCGAGCCCGGTCTCGCCGACGGCCTTGACGTGCGGGAGGGCGGCGAGCCGGTCGATCTCGGCGAGCGCGTCGTCGAGGGCGGCGTCGCCGCCGGGCTGCCGCGCCCCCTGGCGCGACCAGCCGTCGGGGTCCCCCAGGACGATCCTGGGCGCCTCGTTGGGGTGCAGGGCGACGGCGGCGTGCACGTTCTCGTGCGCCTCGGCCGTGTCCGCGGCCCACTGCGAACCCTTCAGGTCGCACCCCACCTGGACCACTGTCGTCACCCCGACGGACGCGGCCCTGACCAGGGCTTCCTCCACCGTGGTGGACTGCATGTCCAGGTGGGTGTGGGAGTCGGCCACCGCCACACCGAGCGGTTCGGGCAGCGGCGGCGGGGCATCCTTGGCGGAACTCATGGGGCCGATCCTATGAAAGGCCCCGGCCCGTCACTTCTTGTGGTGGTGCTGGAAGGGGTGCAGGAGGTCCGACAGGTGCCAGTGGTGCGCGGAGTCGGGCGCGGCGTCGGACTCCGCCGCCGCCGGGGTGTCCGGCTCCGGGTCGCCCCCGGACCCGACCGGCCCGGCCGGTGCCTGGTGGGTCGAGTGGTGCGCGAGCCACTGCTGGACGCTGGAGACCCGGCCGGCGCGCAGGGTGCGCACGACGTGCCCGCCGCAGTTCAGACAGGTGGGGTGGGAGAGCGGGGACGGCACCCGTTCCCCGTTCGCCTTGTAGACCACGAACGGCTGGCCCTTGCCGTCCACGTGGTGCTCTATGTCGTACGCCTGCTCCCAGCCATACCCACACCTCATGCACGCGAAGGCGTAAGCCTCGTGTGCCGTGGTCTCAGCAATCTCACTCATGTGCCGGCTCCTCTTGTCCGCTGGACAAGCTCTTGCGATCGCTCCTTGCGAGCGGGGGCGAAAGCGTCCCCCGATCCATGGGACGCCTTTCGCCGCCAAAACGCATCAGGGGCTGTCGAGTGTTGGTGCCGATTTGGCCTTTCCTAGGAAAAAGCCCCGGTGCGCGGCCTGCGCTTTACTTTTACGATAGTCCTTTGCCGTTCCCGGGTGCCTGTCGTGCCGCGTTCTTTGCCGCCACGACCGCGTCGAACACCTCGCGTTTGGGAAGGCCCGCATCGGCGGCCACCGCGGCGATCGCCTCCTTGCGCCGCTCGCCCGCCTCCTCGCGCACCTGGACGCGGCGCACCAGCTCCTCGGCGTCCAGCTCGGCGGGCCCGCTCTCGGCCGCGCCCTCCACCACCACGGTGATCTCGCCGCGCACCCCGTCGGCGGCCCACTCGGCGAGGTCCTTCAGGCTGCCGCGCTTGACCTCCTCGTACGTCTTGGTCAGCTCGCGGCAGACCGCGGCGCGGCGCTCGGCGCCGAAGACCTCGGCCATCGCGGCGAGCGTGTCGTCGAGCCGGTGCGGGGCCTCGAAGTAGACGAGGGTGCGGCGCTCGTCTGCGACCTCGCGCAGCCGTCCGAGGCGCTCACCCGCCTTGCGCGGCAGGAACCCCTCGAAGCAGAACCGGTCGACGGGCAGCCCGGACAGGGCGAGCGCGGTGAGCACCGCCGAGGGCCCGGGCACGGCCGTGACCTTGATGTCCTTCTCCACGGCCGCCGCCACGAGGCGGTAGCCGGGGTCGGAGACCGAGGGCATCCCGGCATCGGTCACGAGCAGCACACGCGCGCCGCCCTCCAGCGCCTCGACCAGCTCGGGCGTACGGGCGGACTCATTGCCCTCGAAGTAGGAGACGACCCGCCCCGAGGTGTGGATGCCGAGCGCCCTGGTCAGGCCGCGCAGCCGCCGGGTGTCCTCGGCGGCGACGACGTCGGCCCGTTCCAGCTCGGCGGCGAGGCGCGGCGGCGCGTCCGCGATGTCGCCGATGGGGGTCCCTGCGAGTACGAGTGTTCCGGTCACCCCGCCATCCTCCCAGCCCGGCGCCGCCCCGGTCGCCCGGGCCCGATCGGGCCCGGCCACGGGACTCACACAGGCGCTTTCCCTACGATGGCGCGGTGACCAGTACTGCGCCACAGACCCTTGAGGGCCATGACGCCGGAGATCCGCCGCCCGGCTGGCAGGACCGGCTGCGCCGCTTCGGCTACGCGGCCCGGCCGAGAATCGGCCTGCGCGACCGGCTGGTGCCGCCCTACACCCGCCCGTCCGGGCAGCTCTGGGCGGTCCTGAAGGTCTCCCCCGCGACGGCCGAGCGCCTGGTTCGCTGGTCGGCGTGGGGCGGCCCGCTGCTGGTCACGCTGGTCGCCGGGGTGCTGCGGTTCTGGAAGCTGGGCAGCCCGGACGCGGTGATATTCGACGAGACGTACTACGCCAAGGACGCCTGGGCGCTGATCAACCGCGGCTACGAGGGCGCCTGGCCGAAGGACGTCGACAAGTCGATCATCAAGGACCCCTCGTCGGTGCCGATCCCCACCGACCCCGGGTACGTGGTGCATCCGCCGGTCGGCAAGTACCTCATCGGCATCGGCGAGAAGTGGTTCGACTTCACCCCGTTCGGCTGGCGCTTCGTGATGGCGGTGCTCGGCACGCTCTCGGTGCTGATGCTCTGCCGGATCGGGCGGCGCCTGTTCCGCTCGACGTTCCTGGGCTGTCTGGCGGGCGCGCTGCTCGCGGTGGACGGGCTGCACTTCGTGATGAGCCGGATGGCGCTGCTCGACCTCGTGGTCATGTTCTTCGTGCTCGCGGCCTTCGGCTGCCTGCTGATCGACCGGGACCGGGCGCGGGCCCGCCTCGCGGCGGCGCTCCCCGCGAGCGAGGACGGCGACCTGCGCCCGGACACGGCCGTGGCGGAGGGCCTTCGTCTGGGCTGGCGCCCGTGGCGGATCGCGGCCGGGGTGATGCTGGGCCTGGCCTGCGGCACCAAGTGGAACGGCCTGTACGTCCTGGTCTTCTTCTGTGTGATGGCGGTGCTGTGGGACGCGGCCGCCCGCAGGACGGCGGGCGCGGTGCGCCCGTACCGCGCGGCACTCAGGAAGGACGTGTTCCCGGCGTTCGTCTCCACGGTCCCGGTGGCCGTGGTGACGTATCTGGCCTCCTGGACCGGCTGGTTCATGACCGACAAGGGCTACTTCCGGGACTGGGCGCACGGCCGCGACGGCCTCTCCCCCGACCACGTCAAGCTGCCGCTGCTCGGCAAGGTGAGCCTGCCGCAGTTCGACATGAGCTGGATGCCGGAGTCGCTGCGCAGCCTGTGGCACTACGAGGCCGAGGTCTACAGCTTCCACGTCAACCTGCACGACAAGCACACCTACCAGTCCAACCCGTGGAGCTGGATCGTCCTGGGCCGCCCGGTCTCGTACTTCTACGAGAGCCCCTCGCCCGGCACCGACGGCTGCCCCTCGGACACCACCGGCAAGTGCGCCCGCGAGGTGCTGGCGCTCGGCACTCCGCTGCTCTGGTGGGCGGCGTGCTTCGCGATCCTGTACGTGCTGTGGCGCTGGGTGTTCCGGCGCGACTGGCGGGCGGGCGCGATCGTCTGCGGCATCGCGGCGGGCTGGCTGCCGTGGCTCCTCTACCAGGAGCGGACGATCTTCTTCTTCTACGCGGTCGTCTTCGTGCCGTTCCTGTGTCTGGCGGTGGCCATGATGATCGGCGCGATCCTCGGGCCACCGGGCTCGGACGAACGGCGCCGGGCCATCGGCGCGATCGGCGCGGGCGTGCTCGTGCTGCTGATCGTCTGGAACTTCATCTACTTCTGGCCGCTGTATACCGGAACGGCGATTCCGCTGGATTCGTGGCGGAACCGGATGTGGCTGGATACCTGGGTGTGAGCGGGGGGTGGCGGTCGCGGTCCGGTAACAGCCGCCACCGTTGTCACTGCTGTCACGTAAAGTTCCTCACAAGCATCTCTTGAACGTGTTCAAGGGACTCCTGGGGAGGGGCTGCAGATGCGCAGTGGAGCCAAGGCCGCCATAGTCGGCGGCGTGTTCGTGGTGGTCGGCACCGGCGTGGTGTACGGCGGCTACCAGATGCTGTCCGGGGACGACTCGTCCTCGGGCACGCACACCCGGGCGGCCCCGGCACGGACCGGGCCGCCCAGCACCGACGAGATCACCAAGACCGCGCAGGCCTTCTTCGCCGCCTGGTCGAAGGGGGACGCGGCGGGGGCCTCGGCCCTGACCAACAACAACGCGGCCGCCCAGACCGCGCTCGCCGGCTTCCACGACGAGGCGCACGTGGGCAAGGTGACGATCACGCCGGGGGCGGCCACGGGGGCGACCGTTCCGTACACGGTGAAGGCGGAGATCGCGTACGAGGGGAGGACCGCGCCGCTCGCCTACAGCTCCCGGCTGACCGTCGTACGGGGCGTGACCACCGGCAAGGCGCTGGTGGACTGGCAGCCGGCCGTCGTCCACCCGAAGCTGAAGACCGGCCAGAAGCTGGTGACCGGCGCGGCCAAGAGCCCCGAGATCGAGGCCGTCGACCACCGGGGCCGGGTGCTGACCAAGGAGAAGTACCCCTCGCTGGGGCCGGTCCTGGACGCGCTGCGGCAGAAGTACGGGACCAAGGCCAACGGCACGCCGGGCGTGGAGACCTGGATCGAGGGCGGCGCCGAGGGCGCCGCGAACCAGACACTGCTCACCCTGGCCAAGGGCACGCCGGGCAAGCTGACGACGACGCTCGACGCGGACGTGCAGGCGGCGGCCGAGCAGGGCGTGAAGCAGTTCGCGGAGTCGTCGGTGGTGGCGATCGAGCCGTCCAGCGGGGCGATCCGGGCCGTCGCGGACAACCGCAAGGACGGCTTCCCCGCCTCCCTCCAGGCGGCCGTGGCGCCCGGCTCCACCATGAAGATCATCACCGGCGCGATGATCATCGATAACGGCGTGGGTGGCGCGAACCAGCCGGTCGAGTGCCCGGCCACGGTCCCGTGGGAGGGGTACACCTTCCACAACCTCAAGGACTTCACCATCCCGAACGGCACCCTGACCGACGCCTTCGCCCAGTCCTGCAACACCGCCTTCATCAAGCCGGTGAAGCCGCTCGCCGGCAAGCACGTCGCCGGGACAGCGCTGGGCCGGACAGCCCGGGACTACTTCGGACTCGGCCAGGACAACTGGAAGCTCGGCGGGGTGAAGTCCTTCGACGGCAGCGTCCCGGAGTCCTCCGGTGTGGAGACCGCGGCCTCCTACATCGGGCAGGGCAAGGTCCAGATGAGCCCGCTCGACATGGCGTCCGTCTCGGCCACCGTGATCAACCGCCGCTTCCAGCAGCCGGTGATCGTGCCGCAGTCCCTGGACGACCGCGAACTGGCCACCGCCAAGCCGCTGCCCGACCCGCTGGCCTCCCAGCTCCAGCAGATGATGCACGCCGCGACCACGGGCCGCGGTACGGCCGTGGGCACGATGGCAGGGGTGCCCGGGCCCAAGGGCGCCAAGACCGGCTCGGCCGAGGTGGACCAGCAGGGCAAGTCCAACAGCTGGTTCACCGGGTACGGCAACGGGCTCGCCGCCGCCGCGCTCGTCCAGTCCGGCGGGCACGGCGTGGACGCGGCGGGGCCGATCGTGGCGCGGGTGCTGCGGGCGGGCTGAGCAACCGGGGCGGCGCCCGGGGTGGTGAAACGCTCTCGCATGCGGCATACAGCTACCGCTAGCGTGCGGGGGCATGAACGCTCAAGATTCCGTCGCCCACCCGCGATTCGCCGAGGCGCTGCGCGCACTCGGGCTCGACGTGGAGGTACGTCGCTTCCCGGACGCGACCAGGACCGCCGCCGAGGCGGCCGCCGCCATCGGCTGCGACATCGGCGAGATCGTCAAGTCGCTGGTCTTCGAGGCGGACGGGGTCCCGGTGATCGTCCTGATGGACGGCTCGTCGCGGGTGGACGTGGAGCTCGTACGGCGTGAGCTGGGCGCGGAGAAGGTGAAGCGGGCCGGGGCGGAGCTCGTACGGGAGACGACGGGGTACGCGATCGGGGGCGTCCCGCCCTTCGGCCATGTACGCCGCACCCGGGTCCTCGCCGACCGCGCGCTGCTCGACCACGACGTGGTCTGGGCGGCGGCGGGCACTCCCCACACCGTCTTCCCGCTCGACCCAAAGACGCTGATCGGGCACGCGGGCGGGGCGCTGGTCGACGTGCGCGAGCGTACGGCGTGACCCCGACCGTCGCGCTCGCCGTGCTGCTCGCCGCCGTCACCCACGCGTCCTGGAACGCGATGGCGCACACGATCAAGGACCAGCTGGTCGCGTTCACGCTGATAGGCGGCGGGGCGACGGCGATCGGCGCGGTGCTCGCGGTGTTCACCCCGCTGCCCGCCTCCGGCGCCTGGCCGTATCTGGTCGCCTCGGCGGCGCTGCACACCGCCTACCAGGTGCTGCTCATGCGGTCGTTCAGCCTGGGCGACTTCGGCCAGATGTATCCCATCGCGCGCGGCACGGCGCCGCTGGTGGTGACCGTGCTGGCCGCGCTGTTCGTCGGCGAGAGCCTGAACGCGTGGCAGGGCGCCGGGGTGGCGGTCGCCTCGGCGGGCCTGGTCGGGGTCGCCCTGTGGGGCATCCGGGGCTCGGGCGCGCGACCGCACTGGCCGGCGCTGGTGGCCGCGGGGGCGACGGGCCTGTCGATCGCGTCGTACACGGTGGTGGACGGCGTCGGCGTACGCGCCTCCGGCACCCCGGTCGGCTATATCGCGTGGCTCATGATCCTGGAGGGGCTGCTGATCCCGGCGTACGCGGTGTACCGGCGCCGGGGTTCGCTGATCGGTCAGCTTCGGCCGTACGCGGGGCGGGGGCTGCTGGGGGCGGCGCTCTCGATGACGGCGTACGGGCTGGTCCTGTGGGCCCAGACGCGGGCTCCCCTGGCCCCGGTCGCCGCGCTGCGGGAGTCCAGCATCATCGTGGGGGCGGCGATCGGGGCGCTGTTCTTCAAGGAACGGTTCGGGGGGCCGCGGATTGCTGCGGCGGGGGTGTTGGTGGTGGGGATCGGGCTGATGCTGCGGGCGGGGTGACCGGGTGTTTCTCCCCCCGCCCCGCCCCTTCCCGCTGTGACAATTGCGGCTCCGCGGCGTGGCCTCCGGGGGTGGGTGGGGGGTGGGGGTGGGTCTCCCGGGGGTGCGCCCCCGGGGCCCGTTTCGGGGGACGTGGTCCCCACTCCCCACCTTCTGGATCCCCCTCCGCCCCCACTCCTCCCGGACACGCACGAGCGC
>NZ_JBVIHM010000001.1:836765-852905 GCF_055570295.1 Streptomyces sp. NPDC031265 | reverse complement strand
TCTCCCCCCCCCCCCCCCCCCCCCCCCCCCCCCCCCCCCCCCCCCCCCCCCCCCCCCCCCCCCCCCCCCCCCCCCCCCCCCCCCCCCCCTTCTCCCGGGGCTGCGCCCCCGGACCCCTTTGCGGGGCCTGCGGCCCCTGCACCCCGCTTGGGGGCTCCGCACCGGACCCCGCTCCTCAGACGCCGGAGCGCTGAAATGTGGCCGGACCCCGTTCTGCCCTTAGGGGCGCGAGGAACTGCGCGACCAGCCCTCACCGGGCCCGCAGACGAACACGGGTCCAGGGGCGCAGCCCCGCACCGGGGCCTGGGCGCGGAGCCCCCGGGGAAGAATCCCCCCGCCCCACCACGTTCAATGGACCGGGTGCGTCACCAGAGGCGCCGCCGGAAACATGGGAGCGGGCGTGAGTGACGTGCAGGGCTCGGTGGACCCGGGGTACGAACCGGTCAGGGACGCCTTCGTCCGTAACTTCACCCACCGCGGAGACCACGGCGCCGCCGTCGCCGTGTACCGGGACGGGCGGAAGGTCGTCGACCTGTGGGGCGGGACCAAGGACGTCGACGGCCAGGCGCCCTGGGCCGTCGACACCGCCCAGATCGTCCGCTCGGCCACCAAGGGCATAGCCGCCGCCGTCCCCCTCCTCCTCCACCAGCGCGGCCAGCTGGACCTGGACGCGCCCGTGGCCACGTACTGGCCCGGGTTCAAGGCGAAGGGCAAGGAGCGCACGCTCGTCCGGCACCTCCTCTCGCACCGCGCCGGCGTTCCCGCCCTCGACCGGCCCCTCACCCCCGCCGAGGCCGCCGACGGCGAGTCAGGACCGGCCGCGGTCGCCGCGCAGGCTCCGTTCTGGGAGCCGGGGTCCGGGCACGGGTACCACGCCCAGACGTACAGCTGGCTCCTCGGTGAGCTCGTCCGCCGCGTCACCGGCCGCACCCTCGGCCGCTGGGTCGCGGAGGAGATCGCCCGGCCGCTGGGCGCCGACTTCTGGATCGGGCTGCCAGAGGACGAGGCCGGGCGGGTGGGGCGCGTGGGACCGACGGAGGCGCCCCACGTCCCCGGCGCCATCACCCTGCGGCCCAAGCGCGCCGTCTCCGCCGCGTACGAGGACCCCGCCTCCCTCACCCGCCGCGCCTTCGGCGCCATCGACCCGCTCCCGGACGAGAACGACCCCGCCTACCGCGCCGCCGAACTCCCCGCCTCCGCCGGTATATCCACCGCCCGCGGCCTCGCCCGCTTCTACGCGGCGGCCATCGGCGAGGTGGACGGGCGCCGCCTCTTCGCCCCGGCGACGGTCGCGCTGGCCCGTACCGAGGAGTCGGCGGGCCCGGACCGGGTCCTGGTAGTCAACACCCGCTTCGGACTCGGCTTCATGCTGCACGGCCCGGCGTCGCCGCTCCTGGGCCCCGGCTCGTTCGGGCACCCGGGCCGCGGCGGCTCGCTCGGCTTCGCCGACCCGGAGTCGGGCATCGCCTTCGGCTACGTCACCAACGGCCTCCAGAAGGGCGTCACCGCCGACCCGCGCGCCCAGGCCCTGGTGCGCGCGGTCCGCGAGGCAGTCGGGTAGCGGTTACGCCTTCGCCGCCGCCGTCCTCGGGTCGAAGCCGAACGGCAGCTCCAGGCGGTGCGTGCGCATCAGTTCGTCATCCGACAGGACGTCCGCCGTCTTGCCGTCCGCCGCGATCGTCCCGCCGCTGAGGATCACGGACCGGCCGCACAGCTCCAGCGCGTACGGCAGGTCGTGCGTGACCATCAGTACGGTGACGTCCAGCGCCCGCAGGATGTCGGCCAGTTCGCGCCTGGACGCCGGGTCCAGGTTCGACGACGGCTCGTCCAGGACCAGGATCTCCGGCTCCATCGCGAGCACGGTCGCCACCGCGACCCGGCGGCGCTGGCCGAAGGAGAGGTGGTGCGGCGGCCGGTCCGCGTACTCCGCCATCCCCACCCGCTCCAGCGCCTTGTGCACCCGCGCCTCCAGCTCCGCCCCGCGCATCCCCGACGCGGCCGGGCCGAACGCCACGTCCTCGCGGACCGTGGGCATGAAGAGCTGGTCGTCGGGGTCCTGGAAGACGATGCCGACCCGGCGCCGGATCTCGGCCAGGTTCCGCTTCTCCACGGGGAGCCCGGCCACCGTCACCGAGCCCGCGCCGCCGGTCAGGATGCCGTTGAGGTGCAGGACCAGGGTCGTCTTGCCCGCGCCGTTGGGGCCGAGCAGCGCGACCCGCTCGCCGCGCCCCACCGTCAGGTCGACGCCGAACAGGGCCTGGTGGCCGTCGGGGTAGGCGAAGGCGAGCCCGCTCACGTGCAGCGAAGCGGGCGCGGAGGCAGTTGCAGATGTGTTCACAGGGTCCACCCCAAGAGACAGATGACCAGAGCCGACGCGGGGAGCACCGCCGCGTAACGCCATTGCGCACCGGTCGCCGTCACATCGTCGATGACCGGCATCGAACCCGCGTAACCACGGCTGACCATGGCCAGATGTACGCGCTCACCGCGCTCGTAGGAGCGGATGAACAGCGCGCCCGCCGACTTGGCGAGGACGCTCCAGGCCCGCAGGCCCTTCGCCTCGAAGCCGCGCGAGCGGCGGGCGATCGACATCCGGCGCATCTCGTCCGTGATCACATCGCCGTAGCGGATCATGAACGAGGCGATCTGGACCAGGAGCGACGGGAGTTTGAGTCGCTGGAGGCCGAGGAGCAGCGCCCGCAGGTCCGTGGTGGAGGCCAGGATCACCGAGGCGGCGACCCCGAGCGTGCCCTTGGCCAGTACGTTCCACGCGCCCCACAGCCCGTTCTCGCTCATCGACAGGCCGAGCACGTGCACCTGCTCGCCCGGCACCACGAACGGCATCAGCACGGCGAACGCCACGAACGGCACCTCGATCAGCAGGCGCTTGAGCAGGAAGCCCACCGGGATCCTGGCCGCGCCCGCCACCGTGCCGATCAGCACCGCGTACAGCCCGAAGGCCCAGATCGCCTCGCGCGGGGTCGAGACGACCACGATCACGAAGAGGAAGACGGCCGCGATCTTGCAGTGCGGGGGCAGGTCGTGGACCGGCGAGACGGCCTGCCGGTACATCTTGTGCGTGTGGCCCGCGCCCATGTCAGACCTTCTCCGTCCGGGGCACGGCGGTGGGCGTGGCCTCGGCCGCGGCGGCGCCGCGGCGGCGCACCACCCAGAAGATCCCGCTGCCGACGCCGACCGTCACCGCGACTCCGGTCATGCCCGCGAGGCCGGTGGCGAGGCGGTCGTTGCCGATGTCCTTGACCGAGTAGCCCGCGAGCAGCGAGTCCTCGGTGGCGTGCTTCTTCTCCTGGGTGTCGATGCCCTTGTCGTGGGCCACCTTCTCCAGGCCGTCGGGCGAGGCGGACGCGTAGAAGGAGAAGAATCCCGCCACGAGGAGGGCCGCGACGACGAACGCGGCGCGGACCCTGTGCGTGGAGCGGGCCGCGGCGGGTACGGGCTCGGGAGCGGGGGCGTCGACCAGTTCGCCGCCCACGCGGAGCTTCAGCGGGGCGTGCAGTCCGCGGGCCCCGTGGACGAGGTCGGGCCGTACGGCGATGACCGCGCCCACGGTGAGCGCCGTGATCGCGGCCTCGCCGATGCCGATCAGGATGTGCACGCCGACCATCGCGGTGAGCACCTTGCCGATGGGGACGTCGGTGGTGCCGCCGACCGAGTAGATCGCGGTGAAGGCGAGGGCGGCGGCCGGGACGGAGAGGAGGGCGGCGACGAAGGTGGCCGCGGTGATGGAGCCCCGCCTGCGGGGCAGCACCTTCACCAGGCCGCGGAAGACGGTGTACGCCACGACCGTCGTCACGATCGCCATGTCGGTGATGTTGACGCCGAGCGCGGTGAGGCCGCCGTCGGCGAAAAGGATGCCCTGCATGAGGAGTACGACGGAGACACAGAGGACGCCGGTGTACGGACCGACGAGTATCGCCGCGAGCGCCCCGCCGAGCAGATGGCCGCTGGTGCCGGCCGCCACGGGGAAGTTCAGCATCTGCACGGCGAAGATGAACGCCGCGACCAGACCCGCGAGCGGGGCCGTCTTCTCGTCGAGTTCACGTCGGGCCCCGCGCAGGCTGACCGCGATGGCGGCCGCCGCGCCTACTCCGGCTATCGCGGAGACGGGGGCGTTGATGAATCCGTCCGGGACATGCATGGGTGGTCTCCGCTGGGGCCTGGATGGCTGGAACCATTCGACTGAACTGCTCGATGATAGTCGTGCACCTGCGAACAGCTTGCAAGAGCGCGTGAGTGAGATTTACGAACCGTTCTCACGCCCGGCACGCCCCCCAAAATATGCGACATTTGATGACAAAGAACATGAACAACTATGCGGAGCCAGGCAGAGCCAGCGTGAGGAGCGACTGATGTCCCCCGCCGTCGAGGAGCACGCCCGCGCGAGGATCGTCTCGGACGCCCCGCACCACCGCGCCGTTCCGGTCGCCCTGCGCTACGACCCCGCCGAAGACCCGCTGACCGTGCGCTTCGAGTTCCCCGGGGGCAACGAATGGGTCTTCCCGCGCACGCTGCTGGAGGCCGGACTTCGCGGTCCCGCCCGCCGCGGCGACATCGTCGTCTGGCCGTGCGGCCGGGCCCAGACCGTCCTGGAGTTCCACTCCCCGGACGGCGTCGCGGTGGTCCAGTTCGACAGCTCTCCCCTGGTCCGCTTTCTGCGGCATACGTACAGCGTGACGCCCGCGCCGAGCGGACGGGCCTAATCGCCCCGGCGTAGCCGGACGTACGCAACGAAAGAGCCGGCCCCTACGCGTGATGCGTAGGGGCCGGCTCGGCCGCACGGTCCGTTCAAGGGGCGCGGCGCAGCCGCTCCGGTGGAGCCGGTGCTTGCACCGGGGGGCCGTGGGCGTCAGGAGGTGACGGTCAGACGCGCGCGAGCTCGCGGTCGTCGTCGCCGTCGGACGCCTTCGCCGCGTGGGCCTTCAGGCCCTCCCCCTCGACGTCGACGTTGGGCAGGATCTTGTCGAGCCAGCCCGGCAGCCACCAGGCCTTCGAGCCGAGCAGCGCGAGCACCGCAGGGACGATCGCCATACGGACCACGAAGGCGTCGAAGAAGACCGCGATCGCGAGGGCGAAGCCGATCATCTTGATCATCTGGTCGCTGGCCCCGATGAAGCCGGAGAAGACCGCGATCATGATCACCGCGGCGGCCGTGACCACCCGGGCGCCGTGCCGGAAACCGGTCACGATCGCCTGGCCGGGACGCTCACCGTGGACGTACGCCTCGCGCATCCGGGTGACGAGGAAGACCTCGTAGTCCATGGCCAGACCGAAGACCACTCCGACCATGAAGATCGGCATCATCGACATGATCGGGCCGGGGTTCTCCACCCCGAAGAGCCCGCCGAGCCAGCCCCACTGGAAGACCGCGACGACCGCGCCGAGGGCGGCGACCACCGAGAGCAGGAAGCCGAGGGCCGCCTTCAGCGGAACCAGGATCGAGCGGAAGACCACCATCAGGAGCAGGAAGGCCAGGCCCACCACGAGCGCCAGATAGGGCAGCAGGGCGTCGTTCATGCGCTGCGAGAAGTCGATGTTCATCGCGGTCGCGCCGGTGACCAGGACCTCGGCCTTGGTCTCGGACTTGATGTCCTTGCCCGCGTCCCGGATCGAGTGGACCAGGTCCTCGGTGTCCGTGGAGGACGGCTTGGACTTCGGGATCACCGTGATGGTCGCGGTGTCGCCCTCCTTGTTGAGGGCGGGCGCCATGACCTCGGCGACGTCCGGCAGCTTCTTGATGGTGTCCGCGGTGCGGTCGGCCGCGCCCTTGGCACCGCCGGCCTTGGCGCCGTCCACGACGATCATCAGCGGGCCGTTGAAGCCCGGGCCGAAGCCGTCGGAGAGCGAGTCGTAGGCGCGGCGCTGGGTCGTCGACGTCGGCTGCGAGCCGTCGTCGGGCAGACCCATCTCCAGGGAGGCGGCCGGGACGGCGACGACGCCGAGCCCGATCACGCCGGCGAGCAGCACCCAGACGGGCTTGCGCAGCACGAGGCTGGACCAGCGGGTGCCCATGTTCGGCTTGGCCTCGGCCGGCGAGGGGACCTTGCCGGCGTCCATCGCCTTGCGGGTACGGCGGCCGAAGACGCGCTTGCCCGTGAACCCGAGCACCGCCGGGATCAGGGTGAGTGCGATGAGGACCGCGATCACGACCGTACCGGCCGCGGCCACGCCCATCTTGGTGAGCATCGGGATGTTGACGACCGCGAGGCCGCACAGGGCGATGACGACGGTCAGACCGGCGAAGACGACCGCGGAACCGGCGGTTCCGACGGCCCTGCCTATCGCTTCCTCGCGGTCCCGGCCCTCGCGGAGCTCGGCCCGGTAGCGCGAGACGATGAAGAGCGCGTAGTCGATGCCGACCGCGAGGCCGATCATCGAGGCCAGCGTCGAGGTGGTGTTGCCGAGGTCCAGGACGTTGGCGAGCGCGGTGATGGTCGAGACGCCGATGCCGACGCCGATGATGGCGGTGACCAGCGGAAGCCCGGCCGCGATCAGCGAGCCGAAGGTGATCATCAGCACGATGCCGGCGATCACCACACCGATGATCTCGCCGGAGCCCGTCTCGGGCTTGGCCTGGAGCGCGTCACCGCCGATCTCGACGGTGAGCCCGGCCTTCTCGGCGGCCTTGCCGGAGTCCTCCAGCGACTTGCGGTCGCTGTCCTCCAGGGCCATGCCGTTGACCTTGTACTTCACCGATATGTACGCGGTGGAGCCGTCCTTGGAGACGGCGCCCGCCTGATACGGGTCGGTGACCGAGGAGACCTGGTCGGACCCCTTGGGCAGGTCGGCGACGACCTTGCTGACCTGGGCCTTGCTGGCCGGATCGTTCATCGTCCTGCCGGCCGGGGCCTTGAAGACGATACGGGCGGTGGCGCCGTCGGCGCTGCCCCCCGGGAAGCGCTGTTCGAGCAGGTCGAAGGCCTTCTGGGCCTCCGTTCCCGGCATCGAGAAGGAGCTGGCGGAAGGAGAGGATGCGGACGCGGCGCCGAATCCGGCGAGGAACAGCAGCGCCACCCACACCAGGGCGACATAGCGGCGGCGCCGGAAGGCGAACCTGCCGAGTCGGTAGAGGAACGTGGCCACGAGGGCGTACTCCCGGTCGGGTCGATGGAAACAGGGCGTGGATAACCAGCCCGACGACGAGAGCGGCGTACGTCAGGTGGGGCAGGTTGGTGGGGAGCTAGACGGGATCGCCGAGGGCGGGGAGGACCACGGCGTCGATGTAGTTTCCGAGGAAAGCCTTGTCCACCGGCTTGTCCTCGACGAGCTGCCGGGCGACGAAGGCGCCGACCAGCATGTGTACGACGTAGGGGATCGCGGGACAGTCCGCGCGGACCTCCCCGCGTTCCACCGCGCGCCGCAGCACCTGGTCGAGGCCGGTGATCTCCGGCTCGATCAGCACTTCGCGCAGCGCCTGGTGGAGGTCCGGGTTGTCATGGACGGCGCGCATCAGACCCCGCATCAGCGCGGAGTCCTTCTCCAGCTTGCAGTCGTCCTCAAGACCGACCAGCTCGTGGAAGTCGCGGCGCAGCGAGCCGGTGTCGATCTGGTGGAGACCGACCGGCTTGTTGTGCCGCAGCGCCCGCGCGACCAGCTCCGGCTTGTTCCCCCACTGACGGTAGAGGGTTGCCTTGCTGGAGCGGGTACGGGCGGCGACGGCGTCCATCGTCAGGGCGTCGTAGCCGACCTCGCGCAGCAGGTCGAGCACCGACTCGTACAGCTCTGCCTCACGTTCGGCCGTGAGCCTGCTTGCCATTTCTCGACCTCCCATCCGAACGAAACGGTTTCGTACTCGTTCGAAGATATCGCTCTGCCTGAGCGAAACGAAACCGTTTCGCTTGTGTTCTGTGCCACAACTGACAGGGCTCCATAAGTTGCCTCACCCCCGTCACGCGGAAAGCATTGACGAGTGAGCGACGCACGCGAGGACGACCAGCAGCCGGCGCCCGTGACCGAGGGCGCATACCTCCGCTTCCCGCATCTGCACGACGACTTGATCTGCTTCGCCGCCGAGGACGACCTGTGGGTCGCGCCCCTGGTCCCGGCCGGCCACAGCCCGTCGCGGGCCTGGCGGGTCACCGTCGACCGCACCAAGGTCAGTCATCCCCGGTTCTCCCCCGACGGGAAACAGATCGCGTACACGACCTGGCGCAGCCTGGACCCGGAGATCCACCTGGCCCCCGTGGGCGGCGGCCCGGCCCGGCGGCTGACCTACTGGGGCTCCGCCGACACCCGGGTCTGCGGCTGGACCCCCGACGGTCACATCCTGGCCGTCTCCTCCCACGGCCAGCCCTTCTCGTACTTCTCCTGGGCCTACAGCGTCCCCGCCGACGGCTCCCCCGGCGGGCGGCTGCCCTGGGGCCCGGTCTCGGACATCGCGGTCACCGACCTCGACGGCGAGCGCCGCACCCTGCTGCTCACCGGCAAGCCGCCGCACGAGCCCGCCGCCTGGAAGCGCTACCGGGGCGGCGCCATGGGCCGGCTGTGGCTGCACGGCGAGCGGCTGCTCCCGGACATCGGCGGCCATCTCGACTCGGTGATGTTCGTGGCGGACCGCATCGCGTTCCTCTCCGACCATGAGGGCGTCGCCAACCTCTACTCCTGTCTGCCCGACGGCTCCGACCTGCGCCGCCACACCGACCACGACGAGTACTACGCCCGGCACGCCTCCTCGGACGGGCACCGGGTGGTCTACCAGTGCGCGGGCGACCTGTGGATCGTCGACGCCCTCACCCCCGAGTCTGCCCCGCGCCGTCTGGACGTGCGCCTGGGCGGCCCGCGCGCCGGACGGCGTACGTACCAGGTGCCCGCCGCCAGCCACGTGGACGCGCTCTCGGTCGACACCACCGGCCGGGCCAGCGCGGTCGTGGTGCGCGGCAGCCTGTACTGGCTGACCCACCGCGACGGCCCGGCCCGCACGATCACCGACACCGCGGGCGTACGGGTCCGCCTGCCCGAGATGCTCGGCACCGGCGGCCAGGTGGCGTACGTGACGGACGCGGACGGCGAGGACGCGGTGGAGATCACCTACCTGCCCCGGGCCAGCGGCGAGCGCGAGCCGAGGCGGCTGGCCTCCGGCGAGCTCGGCCGGGTCCAGGAGCTGCTCTCCGACCCGGAGGGCGAACGCCTGGCGATCGCCTCGCACGACGGCCGGCTGCTGCTGATCGACGCCACCGAGGAGTCCAACGGCGAGGCCACCGAACTGATCCGCTCGATCAACGGACCCGTCCGCGACCTGGCGTTCTCGCCGGACGGCTGCTGGCTGACCTGGTCCCACCCGGGCATCGGCCGCTCGCTGCGCCAGATCAAGATGGCCCGGATCTCCGGGCCGGGCGCGCGGGTCATCGTGGATGTCACCAACGGCCGCTTCGAGGACGAGAACCCGGTGTTCACCCGGGACGGCCGCTATCTCGCCTTCCTCTCCTGGCGCGGCTTCGACCCGGTCTACGACGTCCACACCGGCGACCTCTCCTTCCCGCTCGGCTGCCGCCCGTATCTGGTGCCGCTCTCCTCGGCCACCCCCTCCCCCTTCGCGCTGCTGCCCGACGGGCGCCCGGCCGCGGGCGGGCTCGACCCGCTGGACGACTCGGGCGACGGCACGGTGACGGTCGAGGTGGAGGGTCTGGAGAGCAGGGTGACGCCGTTCCCGGTGGCGGCCTCCAAGTACTCGGCGCTGAACCCGGTGTCCGGCGGCGGGCTGGTGTGGCTGCGCTGGCCGATCTCGGGCGCGCTGGGCGAGACCTTCGCCAACCCGGCGGACACCTCGGGCCGCCCGACCCTGGAGCACTTCGACATCACCAAGGCGCGCAAGGCCGAACTCGTCGACCACCTCGACTGGTTCGCGGTGAGCGGCGACGGCAGCCGACTGGTGGTCGTCGACGAGGGCGAGCTGCGGGCCGTGCCCGCCACCGAGTCCGGCGACACCGACTCCACGGTCTACCTCGACCTGCGCCGCGTCCTCCACGAGGTCGACCCGCCCTCCGAGTGGCGCCAGGCGTACGACGAGGCGGGCCGGATCATCCGCGCGTACTTCTGGGAGCCGCGGATGTGCGGCATCGACTGGAAGGCGGTCCTCGACCAGTACCGCCCGCTGGTCGAACGGGTCGCCTCCCCCGACGAGTTCGCGGACCTGCTGCGCGAGGTCCTCGGCGAGCTGGGCACCTCGCACGCGTACGTCTCGGCCGCCCGCAGGAACGAGGGCCCGCCCCACTACCAGCGCCCCCAGGGCCTGCTCGGCGCCAACTTCGTCCACCGCGAGGACGGCTGGATGGTGCGGCGCATCCTGCCCGGCGACTCCTCCGACTCCAAGGCCCGCTCGCCGCTGGCCGGCACCGGCATCCGCGAGGGCGCGGTGCTCACCCATGTCGACGGCCGCCCGGTGGACCCGGTGGCGGGCCCGTACCCGCTGCTCGCGGGCTCGGGCGGCACGACCGTCGAGCTGACCTTCGAGCCCGCCGAGGGTGAGGGCCGCTCGCGCCGGGTCGCGGTGGTCCCGCTGGTGGACGAGCGCCCGCTGCGCTACCAGGACTGGGTGGCCAAGCGCCGTGCGGTGGTGCGGGAGCTGAGCGGCGAGAAGTGCGGCTATCTCCACATCCCGGACATGGGCGGCTCGGGCTGGGCCCAGTTCAACCGGGACCTGCGGCTGGAGATGTCCCGCCCGGCACTGATCGTCGACGTACGCGGCAACGCGGGCGGCCACATCAGCGAGCTGGTGATCGAGAAGCTCACCCGCAAGATCATCGGCTGGGACCTCACACGCGACGCCCAGCCCGTCTCGTACGCCTCGAACGCCCCCAGGGGCCCGGTGGTGGCCCTGGCCGACGAGGCGACCTCCTCCGACGGCGACATGATCACTGCGGCCTTCCGCCTCCTCAGGCTCGGCCCGGTGGTCGGCCAGCGCACCTGGGGCGGTGTGGTCGGCATGACCGGCCGCCACACGCTGGGCGACGGCACGGTGATCACGGTGCCGATGAACGCGGCCTGGTTCGACAGGTACGAGTGGTCGATCGAGAACCACGGGGTCGAGCCGGACCTGGAGATCCTGCGCACCCCGCTGGACTGGGCGGAGGGCCGCCACGCCCAGCTGGACGACGCGGTCCAGCTGGCGCTGGATCTGCTGTCCGGTACGCCCGCGGCCACGCCGCCCGGGTATACGAACACTCCGGATCGGCGGCGCCCGGAGCTGCCGCCCCGCTGAGCGCGGTGATTCGTCTGCGGACCGTGGTGGGTTGCTCGCGCAGTTCCCCGCGCCCCTAAGAATGCGCCCCTGCGGGGCGCCCAGGGCATGCCGCGCAGCGGCATTTCAGGGGCGCGGGGCTGTGACATTTGCGGCTCCGCCGCGATGGGGGTCCCCCCTGTTCGAGCGAAGCCGAGAACTTGGGGGAGCGACCAGCCACAGACGGTCCGCAGACGAACACCGACCCGCTCACACCTCTTCCGCGCCCTCCGCCAACCGGCGGTCCATCGCGAGGGAGAGTTCGGCCTCGACCACGTGCTTGGCCAGCGGGCGCAGCCGGGCCGGGTCCTGGTCCGAGGCGTGGGTGTGGAGAAGGTCGACGAACAGGCGGGCCAGGGCGTCCGCGTGGGAGCGGACCTCGCGGCCCGCCGCCAGGACCGCGGCCAGCGGGATGCCCTCGCGGACGAGCGCGGCCGAGACGTCGAGGAGGCGGCGGCTGATGTGGACGATCTCCTCGCCGTCGACCGCGAGGTAGCCGAGGTCGAGGGCGGCCGCCAGGTTCTCCGGGGTCACCTGGCCCGCGAAGTGGTCCGCGAGGGCCTCGGGGGTGAGCCGGACCGGGGTCTCCTCGGTCGGCTCGACCAGGCCGAGCGCCTCGCCCGCGTCGCGGCCGGACTCGAACGCGGCGGTCAGGTCGGCGATGCCGGAGAGGGTGTGGCCGCGTTCGAGGAGCGCGGCGATGGTGTGCAGCCGGGCCAGGTGGTGGTCGTCGTACCAGGCGATGCGGCCCGCGCGGCGCGGCGGCGGGATGAGGCCGCGCTCGCGGTAGAACCGCAGGGTGCGCACGGTGATGCCGGCCTTGGCGGCCAGCTCCTCCATGCGGTACTCGCGGGGCGGGGCGGGGGTGTCGCCCCCGGGTGCGCTGCCGTCTCCTCCGTCTGCCACGCCCGCCAGCCTATGTTGTACCGCCAGTAACTTTCCCCGGCCGGACCCCTACCGCTCGGTATGCCGCTGCTCTACTCTCCCAACTGTGCCAGTGATTACTGGCACAGTTGCGCGTCATGGAGACTCTCCGCACAGACGTCCTGCATGGAGGCGGTGGCATGGTCCAGCACGAGCGCGAGCCCGAGCACGTACGGGTGGCGGTGATCGGGTCCGGATTCGGTGGACTCGGGGCCGCGGTCCGGCTGCGGCGGGAGGGGATCACCGACTTCGTCGTCCTGGAACGGGCCGGGTCGGTCGGCGGGACCTGGCGGGACAACAGCTATCCCGGGTGCGCCTGCGACGTACCGTCCCATCTGTACTCGTTCTCCTTCGCGCCCAACCCGGACTGGCCGCGCACGTTCTCCGGGCAGGAGCACATCCGGGCCTATCTGGAGCACGTCGCCGACACCTTCCGGCTGCGCTCCCACATCCGCTTCGACCACGAAGTGACGATGATGCGGTGGGACGGCGAGCAGTTGTACTGGGTCGTCGAGTGCGCCAACGGCGCCACCCTCCACGCCGATGTCGTCGTCTCCGCGACCGGGCCGCTCTCCGACCCCAAGATGCCCGAGATCCCCGGCCTCGACGGCTTCCCCGGCAAGGTCTTCCACTCCGCCCGCTGGGACCACGACTACGACCTGCGCGGCAAGCGCGTCGCCATGATCGGGACCGGCGCCTCCGCGATCCAGATCGTCCCGGCCATCCAGCCGCAGGTCCGCAGCCTCACGCTCTTCCAGCGCACCCCGCCCTGGGTCATGCCGCGCGTGGACCGGGCGATCACCGCCCCCGAGCGCTGGCTGCACCGGCAGCTGCCGTTCACCGGGGCCGCCCGCCGCGGACTGCTGTGGGGCATCCGGGAGTTGCAGGTCAGCGCGTTCACCAAGCGGCCGGGCGAGCTGGGGCTCGTCGAGTCGCTGGCCAAGCGGAACATGGCCCGGGCCATCAAGGACCCGGCCCTGCGCGCCAAGCTGACGCCGGACTACCGCATCGGCTGCAAGCGGATCCTGCTGTCGAGCGCGTACTACCCGACGCTCGCCGAGCCCAATGTGGACGTCATCGCCTCCGGGCTCAGCGAGGTGCGCGGCTCCACGCTCGTCGCCGCCGACAGGACCGAGACCGAGGTCGACGCGATCATCTTCGGTACCGGCTTCCACGTCACCGACATGCCGATCGCCGACCGCGTCGTCGGCGCGGACGGGCGCACGCTCGCGGAGACGTGGAAGGGCGGCATGGAGTCGCTGCGCGGCGCCACCGCCGCCGGGTTCCCCAACTGGATGACGATCATCGGGCCCAACACCGGTCTCGGGAACTCCTCGATGATCCTGATGATCGAGTCCCAGCTCAGCTATATGGCCGACTATCTGCGGCAGTTGGACGTCCTCGGGGGCCGCGTCGCGCTCGCCGCCCGGCCGTCCGCCGTGGGCGCCTGGAACCGGCGCGTCCAGGAGCGCATGAAACGGACCGTGTGGAACACCGGCGGCTGCACCAGCTGGTACCTGGACGCCAGCGGGCGCAACACCACCATCTGGCCCGGCACCACCGGCGAGTTCCGCAAGGCGACCCGCGAGGTCGACCTCGGGGAGTACGAGGTGGTCCGCGCCCGGGCCGCCGAGCCCGCCCCGGCGGCGCCGAAGCCCCGCAAGGGCCGCAAGGCGTCCGGTGCCGGTACCCCCGAGGCGGTGGCCTCATGAGCCGCACGAGCTTCCCGCGCCGCCCCGCGCACGTCACCTCGGGCCCCTTCGCCCCGCCCGCCCCCTCCCGTACGCTCACCGCCGTCTCCGCCGACGGCGCCCGGCTGCACGTCGAGGTGCACGGGCCCGAGGGCGCGCCGGCCGTCGTCCTCGCACACGGCTGGACCTGCTCGACCGCCTTCTGGGCCGCGCAGATACGCGCACTGGCCGAGGACCACCGGGTCGTCGTCTACGACCAGCGCGGCCACGGCCGTACGGCCGCGAGCGCCGTCTGCTCCGCCGACGCGCTCGCCGACGACCTGGAAGCGGTGCTCGCCGCGACGCTCGCGCCGGGCGAGCAGGCGGTGCTCGCCGGGCACTCCATGGGCGGTATGACGCTGATGGCCGCCGCCCGGCGCCCGGGGCTGCGCGAGCACGCGGCGGCGGTGCTGCTCTGCTCCACGGGCAGCTCGCAGCTGGTCGCCGAGTCGCTGGTGGTGCCGCTCCGGCCGGGCCGGCTGCGCACCCGGCTGACCGGCGCCGTCCTCGGCTCGAAGGCCCCGCTCGGGCCGGTCACGCCGGTGGCCAAGAAGATCCTGCGGTACGCGACGATGGGCCCGGGGACCGCGCCGGACCGGATCGAGGCGTGCGCCAGGATCGTGCACGGCTGCGGCCGGGGTCCCCGCTACGCCTGGTCGCAGGTGCTGGCCGAGCTCGAAATCGACGCCCTGGTAAGGGAGTTGAGGGTACCCACCGCCGTGGTGGCGGGGACGGCCGACCGGCTCACCCCGCCGGTGCACGCCCGGCGGATCGCGGCCGCGCTGCCCGTCTGCGTGGGGCTCACCGAGCTCACCGGCATCGGGCACATGACCCCGGTGGAGGCCCCGGAGGTCGTCACGGAACGCATCCGTGAACTGGTTCGTACGTATGTGGCGGTCGAGGAGGACGTGGCATGAGCAGGGTGAGCCTGGAGGGGCAGGTCGCGGTCGTCACGGGCGCGGCCCGGGGCGTCGGCGAGCTGCTGGCGCGCAAACTGTCGGCGCGCGGCGCCAAGGTGGCCTTGGTCGGCCTGGAGCCGGACGAGCTGAAGCGGGTGGCCGCGCGGCTGCACACCGAGGCGCAGTCGTGGTTCGCGGACGTCACCGACCACGAGGCGATGGCGCGGGTCGCACAGGAGGTCAAGCAGCGGTTCGGCAAGGTCGACATCGTGGTCGCCAACGCGGGCGTCGCCTCGGGCGGCCCGTTCGTGGACTCCGACCCGGACGCGTGGCGGCGGGTCATCGAGGTGAACCTGATCGGCGGCGCGGTCACGGCGCGGGCCTTCCTGCCCGTACTGATGGAGAGCCGTGGCTACTTCCTCCAGATCGCCTCGCTCGCCGCGATCACCCCGGCGCCGATGATGACGGCGTACTGCGCGTCCAAGTCGGGTGTGGAGGCCTTCGCGCACAGCCTGCGCGCCGAGGTGGGTTACAAGGGCGTACGGGTCGGGGTCGGGTATCTGTCCTGGACCGACACGGACATGGTGCGCGGGGCGGACCAGGACGACGTGATGCGCGAGCTGCGCCGGCGGCTGCCGTGGCCGTCCAACCGCACATATCCGCTGGGCCCGGCCGTCGACCGGATCGTGGCCGGCATCGAGCGCCGCTCCTCGCATGTGTACGCGCAGTGGTGGCTGCGGGGGATGCAGTCGGTGCGCGGCTATCTGCCCGCGGTCATCGGGGCCGTGGGCCAGCGCGAGATGCGGCGCTTCGAGCCCCGCCTCGCGGGCGTCGGGCGGGGGCTCGTGGGCCCGGGCGGGGCCGCCGACGAGCAGGAACGCACGCTCCGTGACCTTCCGTAACTGATCGAAATGCGCGGTATGTCCAGCCGTGTCACGCTGATCGAGGCCCGGGGGAGCCGCGGGAACAGCCCCGGCACCCGGCCCCTCATACCCCTTCAGGAGTGAACTCGATGGGCACCAAGGACCAGTTCCAGGACAAGGCGAAGCAGGCCCAGCAGAAGGGCCAGCAGGCGATGAGCTCGAAGAAGGACCAGCAGCAGGAGCGCTCGCGGCAGGCTCAGCAGAAGGGCCAGCAGATCCCGGACGAGGCCCAGCGGGCCTCGCAGGAGCAGCAGGACAAGTTCGACATGGACTACGACGCCTGACGCTTCGCGCTTTCCGCGTGCAAGAAGCGGGGGGGGGGGGGGGGGGGGGGGGGGGGGGGCGCGTCCTGCCTGCCTGCTAGTCCTCCTCCCACTCCACCCCCCCTCCCCCACTACCCTCCATCCCCCCCCCCCCCCCCCCCCCGCCTC
>NZ_JBVIHM010000001.1:693173-836755 GCF_055570295.1 Streptomyces sp. NPDC031265 | reverse complement strand
CAAAACAGAATAACACGCCCACCCCACCCGCCCCCCCCCCCCCCCCCCCCCCCCCCACCCCCCACCCCCCCCCCCCCCCCCCCCCCCCCCCCCCCCCCCCCCGCTTCCACGTGTCCGCCGAGGGGCCCTACAGCCCGTACGCCACCGTCACCGGCGCATGGTCGCTCCACCGCTCCTCGTGCGAGGCGGCCCGCTCCACGTACCCCTTGACCGCGCGCGCCGCGAGGCCCGCCGTGGCCATCTGGTAGTCGATGCGCCAGCCCGAGTCGTTGTCGAAGGCCCGCCCGCGGTACGACCACCACGAGTACGGCCCCTCCTCCTCGGGGTGCAGCTCGCGCAGCACGTCCACGTATCCGCCGTCGGCGGCGTCGAGGACGCGGGAGAGCCACTCGCGCTCCTCCGGCAGGAAGCCCGCGTTCTTCTTGTTGCCCCGCCAGTTCTTGAGGTCGGCCTCGCGGTGGGCGATGTTCCAGTCGCCGCAGACGACGACCTCGCGCCCGTCGGCCGCCGCCCGGGCCCGGAGCTCCTTCAGATACGGCAGGAACTCCCCCATGAACCGGTACTTCTCGTCCTGCTTCTCGGTCCCGGCCTCACCGGACGGCAGATAGAGGCTGGCGACGGTGACGCCGGGCAGGTCGGCCTCCACATACCGTCCGCCGGCGTCGAACTCCGCGCTGGCGAACCCGACCCGCACCCGCTCCGGCTCGCGGCGCGTGTAGAGCGAGACCCCGGCCCGGCCCTTGGCCGCGGCGGGCGCGTGCACGACGTGCCACCCCTCGGGCTCGCGCACCTCGGCGGTGAGCTGCTGCGGCTCGGCCCGTACCTCCTGGAGACACACGACGTCGGCGTCGGACCCGGCCAGCCACTCCAGGAAACCCTTCTTGGCGGCGGCGCGGAGCCCGTTTACATTCACAGTGGTAACAGTGAGCACCGGGGCACCCTACCGAGCCGGTCACGGTGATCGCCTGCATAGAAGTACGCTAGTGCGCATGGATATCCAGACGCTGGGGTACGACCACCCGGACGCCGTGAAGCTCAACGACCAGGTGCAGCTCGAATACATCGAGCGCTACACGGACGAGGGCGACGTCACTCCGCTCGACGCCTCCATGTTCGTGCCGCCGAACGGGCTCTACCTGATCGCGTACGACGAGGACGGCCGCCCGACAGCCACCGGCGGCTGGCGCACCCAGGACAAGAACGACCAGGGCTACTCGGACGGCGACGCCGAGCTGAAGCGGATGTACGTCATACCGGAAGCCCGCGGCCTGGGCCTGGCCCGCCGCATCCTGGCCCTGCTCGAAGCCGACGCCCGCGCTGCGGGCCGCACCCGCATGGTCCTGGAGACCGGCGACCAGCAGCCGGAGGCGATCGCCCTGTACTCCTCCAGCGGCTACTCCCCCTGCGAGAAGTTCGGCCACTACCGCTTCCACGACAACAGCATCTGCTACGCGAAGCCGCTGACGTGACGCCGCCGGGCTGTCCGAGGGGCCGGCGGGGGGCGCCCCCTGGCGGCCGACGCTCCGGGTCCGCCTCCCAGCGGCGAACGCCCCGCCCGGCGCCCGGCCCCCACGCGACCACCGGCACCGGCACCGGCTCCGGCTCCGGCTCCGGCTCCGGCACCAACCGCACCCCACCGGCCGGCTTGTCATGAGCCCATCTCTCTCCAGCGGTTAGGCTGCTGAGCGCACGCGCACCACACGGGGGATCTTGCATGAGTGACGACAAACTGCCCGAACCGTCCCAGCTGCCGCTCTCGCCGGACGAGCTGAAGCGGCACCACTCCGAGTGGGCCGCCGGCATCACCAAGGCCCCACCCGCCGACAGCTACGTGGACCCCCTCACCCCGGTTCCCCTGCGTCCGAACCCGCCGATCACCGGCTCGCCCTTCCTCAAGCCGCCGCTCCAGGGGCCGACCCTCCAGGGCCCCCCGCTCACGGGGTCGCCCTTCCTCAAGCCGCCGCTCCAGGGCCCGCCCCAGGACACGCTCCGCATCGCGCCCGGCGTCCTCACCGCGGCGGCGGGCCGCGCGGACGAGATCCACACGGCCTTCACCAAGCCCGCGGCCGCGCTGGAGGACCCCGCGCAGAAGGCGTCGGCGGCGATGGACGGCTGGGAGTCGGCCAAGGCCATCCGCACGGCCGGCACGCAGTGGGAGAAGCAGGCCGGCACCGTGGCCGGCTGGCTGGCCCGTATCTCCGAGAGCCTGCGCGTGGGAGCCCGGGACTACCACGTGACGGACCACGCCGTGGACGAGTCGCTCCGGGGCATCGCGCCGCGCCGTTCGAAGCTGGAGGGGCTGTAATGCCGTCGTTCTACCGGGAGATCCTGGACACCGACCTCGGCCCGCTGCAGAAGCTCGCCGACCAGTGGCGCACCACGCACACGGACCTGGCCAAGCTGCCCAAGCGGGTCCACGACGAAGTGCTCACACCGCTGCGCGACAAGGGCTACTGGGAGGGCGCGGCCGCTCCGTACGCCTGGCGGATGATCGACGACATCGAGCGCCAGATCGAGGCGGCCGCCAAGGTCGCGGAGGCGGCAGCCGGCGTCCTCGACGACGCGCTCGGCGAACTCAAGGCCGTACAGAAGGACCTCAAGGACGCCGTCCGGCGCGCCCTGGAGAGGGGTCTGTACATCGACAAGGACGGCGCCGTCTCCCCCGACATGGTCCACGGCGTCTGCAAGGTGATCGAGAAGGGTTCGGCGGACGCGAAAGCCATCGAGGACGCCCAGCGGGAGATCGTCGAGATCGTGAAGCGGGGCATCGTCGCCGACCGGAACCTGGCGTTCTCGCTCATGTCGGACGTCGGGCTCGGCGACTGGTTCAACACCGCCCCGCAGCACAAGAACATCGACACGACCAACACGATCGACCAGGCCGACTACAACGCCTTCGACCTCGCGATGCAGGGCAAGGACCCGCACCCGTTCCCCCAGGGCGACGACCCGTACTCCCTCGGCCTGGACTGGGTCACCGGCAGCGGGCCGCGCGAACGCGAGTACCACGACGGCGACCGGATGACCGAGCTGATCAAGTCCAGCGTCAGCATGGAGCAGCTCCGGGCGGACACCCTCGCCAACTGGCGCAAGGACGGAAACGACAAGGGCACCGTCGACTACTCCATCTCCAAGGGCGGAAAGATCGGCGCCCTGGAGAAGCTCTTCCTCACCGACCTGCCGGCGATCGCCACCGGCGACGAGGACCACTTGGGCGAGGCGTTCGTCGGCTCGTACTCCCTGGACTACTCGGTCAAGGGCCAGGACCCCGACGGCTCCCTCGTCGTCGAGTACACGCTCAACAACAAGACCAGCAACGAATCCTTCCTCCACTTCGTCGGCTACTACGACTGGCTGAAGAAGACGAACCGCGAGGACGGCGTCTTCTCCACCGTCGGACAGCAGATGACGTGGACCGAACGCATCCCGGCAGCAGGGAAGTAACCACCGTGCCCCACCACTCCCGACGCGCCCTCGGGGCCGTCTCCGCCCTCGTGCTCCTCGCCGCCCCGCTCACCGCGTGCGGTTCCGACGCTCTCAAGCGCTGCGTCCCGGTCGCCGCCGAGTCCGCCACCCCCGGCGAACTCATCGGTCGTTACGAGGGCGCGCACGAGGCCGACGGGGTGCGCCTGACGCTGTCCCCGGGCGGTGCCATGCGGGCGGAGAAGTGGCCCACCGGCGACTACCACCGCGCGAAGCTGGGCGACACGTTCAACGGCTCCGGCACCTGGGAGATCGAGCCGGCCACGGCGTCCACCGACCGCGCGCTGCTGCGGCTGCACTTCACCAAGCCCACCCTGTTCCTCCAGGGCGACACCCTCGACAAGCTCACCATCGGCACCGACGCCACCCGCACGGACCTCTACCAGGACATCGACCCCGACATCTGCCCCGACTTCCGCCTCCGGCTCCACAAGCCCTGACGGCCGGGGCTCCTGACGGACGGGCCGAGGCGACCGGGCCCGAGCGGGCTGTCCGGGCACATGAGAAGAGCCCCTGCCGGATTTCTCCGGCAGGGGCTCTTCCCTGTTGTTGTGGACCTGAGGGGATTCGAACCCCTGACCCCCTCGATGCGAACGAGGTGCGCTACCGGACTGCGCCACAGGCCCTTGCAACGGGTGAAACATTAGCACCCCGAGAGGGGTGCTCGGAAATCCGGTCCCCGCTGGTCAGCGAGACGGGTGTCACTCGTTGGCCGCGCGGGGGCGGTCCTCGTCCGCGTACTGGTCGAAGAGCGGCGTCCGGCGGCTGCTCGGCGAGCTGCGCCGACGCGGTGCCGGAGGGGCCGGAACCGTCGGGTCCGCGGTGGAGGAGCGGGCCGAGGACCAGGTGTCCGGGGCGCCGAGGTCGATGCTGCCGGTGGCGCGCGGGGCGACCGGGGCCGTCACATACGTAGGAAGCGGCACCGGGACCGGCTCCCAGCTGTCGCCGCGCTCGGGGCCCTGCTCGCGCTGCTGGTCGACCCACTCGGCATGGTCGGTCTGCTCGACCAGCGCGCGCCGGTCGGCCTCCTGCGGGGAGACGACGGGCTCGGGCTCGGGGGCCGGATGCGGCTCCGGCTCGTCCTCGGTCTCCGCGGCGGCTGGCTGGCGGCGCGGCTGGCGCTCGCGCAGCCGCTGCGCGGCCGCCTCGGCACGGCGCCGGTCCATGACGAACGCGAACCGCCGCCGCTCGCGCGCCCGCAGATGCACGATGTACGCGCTGAGCAGTACGGCCGGGACCGCGGGCACCCACAGGAAGCCGAGGCCGCCCACCGCCGCCACGACCGTGCCCAGCGTGAACGTGAGGAAGAGGATCACCGTCGTACGGCGGCGGCGCGCCAGGACCGCGCTGCGCCGGGCGCGCCGGGCACGCTCGGCGGCTTCCGCGGAACGGCCGTTGCGCCGGAGCCCGTCGGCCTGCCGCACGCCCCCGGGTCGCTCCTCACCACGGCGCTCGCCACCGCGGCGCTCCTCGGAACGCGACTCCTGGTGGTGCGACTCCTCGTGGTGGGAGTCCTGGTGGCGGGACTCCTGGCGGTGGGAGTCCTCGGGGCGCGGCTCCTCGCGGCCGCCCGGCCGCTGTGCCCCGGCACCCGTCGGGTGCTGTCGGGGCACGGCGAAGGCCCGGACGTCGACGCCCTTGCCGGGGTCCGCGAGGGACTCCGTGGGCGCGTCCGGTTCGGCGTCGGGGGCGGGTGCGCCGGAACCTCGCTGCCTCAGCTCCCTGGCGTACCGGCGCTCCATGGCCGACCTTCCGGACAGCAGCCGGATGGCGGTGCTGAAGCGTTCCGTCGGACGGGCCTCGTTGAGCTCGTCCTGCCTGCGGAGCCACATCGGCACCAAGTAGGCGGCCCAGGCCCCGACGATGACTGCGTAAATGAGGCCGCTGCTGCTCACACCCCACACGGTAGAGGGGCGGGCGCGAAGGGATACGCCAATTGAGCCGGTGTGTCGCACGATCTGGCTGATATCACTGGCTTTTTTTGTGATTCTTCAGATCGGTTCACGGTCATACGGCGACCGAATTCGAACGTTTATTTCATTTCTCGTGGTGCGCCCGGCGTGCCTGCTTCCACCTGTACAGCAGTCCCTCCGGCACCTCTTCCGCCGTCAGCGCGTACACCAGATGGTCCCGCCATCCGCCGTCGATGTGGAGATAGCGCGGGCGCAGCCCCTCCTCGCGGAATCCGAGTTTCTCCACGACCCGCCGGCTCGGCCCGTTCTCGGGGCGAATGCAGACCTCCATGCGGTGCAGTCCGACCGTACGGAAGCAGTGGTCGGTGGCGAGCGCGACGGCCGTCGGCATGACGCCGCGGCCCGCCACCTCGCGGTCGACCCAGTAGCCGACGTGCCCCGAGCACATCGAGCCCCAGGTGATCCCGGCAACCGTGAGCTGGCCGACGAGGCGGCCTTGGTACTCGATGACGAAGGGCAGCATCCGGCCCGCGTTCGCCTCGGCGCGCAGATGCCGGACCATCTGCCGGTAGGTGGGCCGCTGGGCGGGCGGGGCACCGGGCGCGGGCGGCGGAATGGTCGCCTCCCAGGGCCGCAGCCACTCACGGTTGCGCCGGTTCACCTCGCGCCAGATCCGCTGGTCGCGCAGCTTTATGGGGCGGAGGAGCACATCGCCGTCCGCCAGCTCGACCGGCCACGATGGGACGTTCAGCTTGGGCTCCCCACGGGTCTGGGGTGGTCGCCGCCCCGGATCTGGTCGACGGCGTGCAGCAGCAGCCGCTCCAGGACTGCCAGTCCGTCACGGACGCCGCCGGTGGAGCCCGGCAGGTTGACGATCAGCGTGTGCCCGCCCGCGACCCCGGCGAGCCCCCGCGAGAGCGCGGCGGTCGGAACCTTCGCCAGGCCCTCGGCGCGGATCGCCTCCGGGATGCCGGGGACCTCGTAGTCGAGGACGCGGCGGGTGGCGTCGGGGGTGCGGTCGGTGGGCGAGATGCCGGTGCCGCCGGTGGTGACGATGACGTCGTAGCCGGCGGCCGCGCCCGCGCGCAGCGCCTGCTCCACGGGGTCGCCGTCGGGCACGACCAGCGGCCCGTCCACGGCGAACCCGAGCCCGGCCAGGCCCTCGGCGAGGATCGGGCCGCCCCGGTCCGCGTACACACCGGCCGCCGCGCGGTTGGAGGCCGTGACGACGAGCGCGGCGTACGGGGCGAGCAGCGCCCCGCCGAGGCCCGCCGAGTCGCCGGGGAACGGCGGCGCGTTCTCCACGCCGGGGCGGCCCGGGGCCTGCGCCCGGCCGGGCGCGGCGGAGGGCGACTGGCTCGATGCCGCCGCGCCGCCCGGCGCACCCGGCGTCGTCACGGCGTGGCCTCTTCCGGCTCGGGGCGGGACCAGTCGCCGGACTTGCCCCCGGTCTTCTCCTCGACCCGCACGTCCGTGATGACGGCCGCCTTGTCCACGGCCTTCACCATGTCGACGACGGTCAGCGCGGCCACCGACACGGCGGTCAGCGCCTCCATCTCGACGCCCGTGCGGTCGGTGGTCCTCACCGTCGCCAGGATCTCCACCGCGTCGTCCACGACCGTGAGGTCCAGCTTCACCCCGGACACCGCGAGCGGGTGGCAGAGCGGGATCAGGTCCGGGGTGCGCTTGGCGCCCATGATCCCGGCGATCCGGGCGGTCGCCAGGGCGTCGCCCTTGGGCACGCCCTCGCCGCGCAGCAGCTCGATCACGCGCGACGAGACGCGTACGCGTCCGCTCGCGCGCGCGGTGCGGGCCGTCACGTCCTTCTCGGAGACATCGACCATACGGGCCGCGCCCGCCTCGTCGATGTGCGTCAGCCTGCCTTGCGTACTCATGGTGTGGCGCTCCCGGTCCGGCCTGTGTGGGCAGACACGCTACCGCCACCCCGGCCCGGTCAGCCGAGCAGGACCACCTCCACTTCGGAGCCGGGCTCCACGGAAGTGACGTCCTCGGGGATGACGATCAGGCAGTCCGCCTGGGCGAGGGCGGCGATCAGATGCGATCCCGAGCCGCCGACCGGCGTGACGGCCGACTCCCGCGCGTCGTAGGTCCCGCGCAGGAACTGGCGCCGGGCCGCCGGGGAGGAGAGCGCCTTGTCGACGCGGAGCGCGGCACGCGCGCGTGGCCGGTGCACGTCCGGCAGGCCCATCAGGGTGCGGATCGCCGGGCGTACGAACAGCTCGAAGGAGACGTACGACGACACCGGGTTGCCCGGCAGGGCGAGCAGCGGGGTGTGGTCGGGGCCGATCGAGCCGAAGCCCTGGGGCTTGCCGGGCTGCATGGCGAGCTTGCGGAAGTCGATGCCGCTGCCCGGCTCGTCCTCGTCGCCCACCGAGGACAGCGCCTCCTTGACGACGTCGTACGCCCCCACGCTCACGCCGCCCGTGGTCACCAGCAGATCGGCGCGGATCAGCTGGTCCTCGACGGTCTGGCGCAGCGTCTCGGCGTCGTCGGTGACCGCGCCCACCCGGTAGGCGATCGCTCCCGCGTCGCGCGCGGCGGCGGCGAGCGCGAAGCTGTTGGAGTCGTAGATCTGGCCCTCGGCCAACTTCTCGCCGGGCTGGACGAGTTCACTGCCGGTCGACACGACGACCACGCGCGGGCGCGGGCGGACCTTCACGGTGCCCCGGCCGATCGCCGCGAGCAGGCCGATCTGGGGCGGCCCGAGCACCGTCCCGGCCGCCAGGGCGAGGTCGCCGGCCTGCACATCGCTGCCGCGCGCGCGGACGTGGGCGCGGGCCTCGGCGGGCCGGTGCACCCGGACCTCGCCGCTCGCTCCCTCGGGCGCGTCACTGGCGGCGCGCATCCCGGTGGCCGCGCCCCCGCCCGTACCGCCGTCGGTCCACTCGACCGGGACGACGGCTTCGGCGCCGGGCGGCAGCGGGGCACCGGTCATGATCCGGGCGGCCTCGCCGGGGCCGACGGCCGGGAGCTCGCCGCTGCCCGCGGCGACGTCGCCGATCACGGTCAGCACCGCGGGGAACTCCTCGCTGGCGCCCGCCACGTCCGCGACGCGCACCGCGTACCCGTCCATCGAGCTGTTGTCGAAGGGGGGCAGCGCGAGCGTCACCGTGACGTCCTCGACCAGGACGCAGCCCTGGGCGTCGGGCAGTTGCAGCTCGATGGGTTCGAGCGGCTCCACGGCGGCGAGGACGTCCTCCAGGTGCTCGTCGACCGACCAGATCGTGTTGCTCAAGGTGTCTGCATCTCCTCGGTCACGTACCTGCGAAGCCAGGCCTTGAAGTCCGGGCCCAGGTCTTCACGTTCGCATGCGAGTCTGACAATGGCACGCAGATAGTCGCCGCGGTCGCCGGTGTCATAGCGGCGGCCCTTGAAGACCACGCCGTGCACCGGGCCGCCGACCTTCTCGTCGGCGGCCAGCTGCTGGAGCGCGTCGGTGAGCTGGATCTCGCCGCCGCGGCCCGGCTCGGTCTGGCGCAGTATCGCGAAGACCGCGGGGTCCAGGACGTACCGGCCGATGATGGCCAGGTTGCTGGGCGCGTCCGCCGGGTCGGGCTTCTCCACCAGGCCGGTGATCCGTACGACGTCGCCGTGGCCGGTGGGCTCGACGGCCGCACAGCCGTACAGATGGATCTGGGACGGCTCGACCTCCATCAGGGCGATCACGCTGCCGCCCTCGCGCTCCTGGATCTCCACCATCCGGGAGAGCAGCGGGTCGCGCGCGTCGATGAGGTCGTCGCCGAGGAGCACCGCGAAGGGCTGCTCGCCGACGTGGGGCGCGGCGCACAGCACGGCGTGGCCCAGACCCTTGGGGTCGCCCTGGCGCACGTAGTGCATGGCGGCGAGGTCGCTGGACTCCCTGACCTTGGCGAGCCGGGCCTCGTCGCCCTTGCGGGAGAGGGCCTCCTCCAGCTCGTAGTTGCGGTCGAAGTGGTCCTCCAGGGGACGCTTGTTGCGTCCGGTGACCATCAGTACGTCCGAGAGACCGGCGGCGACCGCCTCCTCGACCACGTACTGGATCGCGGGCTTGTCGACGACCGGCAGCATCTCCTTGGGCGTGGCCTTGGTGGCCGGCAGGAACCGGGTGCCGAGGCCTGCCGCCGGAATGACAGCCTTGGTGATCCTTGTGGGCGACTGAGTCATGCGCAGCACACTAACCGCTGCGTATGGGCGGAAGATTATCCTCCGGTTAATTCGCTCTCATAAACAGGCATTTGAGGGGATTGTGAAAACACGGTGAGTGATGGTGCAGCCGAAAAGGCCCTCTTGCGCGGGGAACTCCTGGGCGCCCGGCGCCTCCTGACGGACGACGACGTCCGCCGGGCTGCCGCGGCGCTGGCCCAGCAGGCTCTCGGACTTCCCGAGCTCGCGGCGGCCGGCACCGTAGCCGCGTACGTCTCGGTGGGGCGCGAGCCGGGCACGCGCGCGCTGCTCGACGCGCTGCGCACGCGTGGTGTCCGCGTCCTGCTGCCCGTACTGCAATCGGACAATGACCTGGACTGGGCCCAGTACGAGGGCGCCGGCCGGCTCGAACCGGCCGGGCGGGGGCTCCTGGAGCCGTCGGGACCCCGGCTCGGCCCCGACGCCGTCCTCGGCGCCGACACCGTACTGCTGCCCGGCCTCGCCGTCGACGCGCGCGGGATGCGCCTGGGCCGGGGCGGCGGCTCGTACGACCGGGTGCTCGCCCGGATCGCCGCGGGGGGCCACCACCCCGCGCGCGTAGTGCTCCTCTACGCGAACGAGGTGGTCGCCCGGGTCCCGGAGGAACCGCACGACCACCCCGTTCACGCGGTGGTCACCCCGCAGGGCGTGACCCGCTTCACGGCTTGAGCCTCAGCTCACTTCGTGAGCGTCAGCGTGTCGACGGTCGACGCGCCGACCGCCCTGGAGCTGAAGGACCAGTCCAGCTGCTCGCCCTTGGCCCACTTCCCGGTCTGGTCCGAGTAGTGCGCGCTGTAGGCGTGGCCGGACGCGCCGGTGAGGTTGATCCACTTGGACTTGTCGAAGTCCTTCAGGTTCACCACCATCCGCATCGACGGCACCCAGGTCACCGAGTAGTCGCCGCCTCCCGCGTTCCAGCCCGTCGCGTTGACCGCCGCCTCGCCGCCGCCCAGGTTCCACGGGCCGCGGTTGAGGAGGTACTGGACGATGCCGGGGCCGTCGGTGCCGAGGGTCTGGTTCTTCAGCATCAGCTGGTGCAGCCGGCCCCAGCTCCAGGTGGTGACGTCCTTGCCGAGCTTGGCCGTCAGCTCCCAGCGGGCGTCCTTCATGGCGCGCGCCAGCAGCTGGTCCCGGGTGGCGGTGGCCGGGTCCAGACGGCTCTTGGGCGTCTGCCACCAGGTGTTCTTCTCATCGTTGAAGATCCGGCGGACCACCTCGAACCAGCGGTCGCCGCCGTCGGGCTGCGCCGAGTCCGCGTCGCGCTGGCCGCACTCGCGCACCAGCCCGTTGAGGTCGTCCACCGGGCCGGAGCCCTCCGGCGGGCGCACGTTCAGGCACTCGCCCTTGACCCTCAGCTCCTTCGGGAGCTTGTTGCCGAAGGCCAGCTTGAGGACGTTGCGCCACACCGCGTTGAAGTAGGCGGCCGCCCCGGAGTCCGACTCCTGGGTGTAGTCCCAGCCTTCGAGCAGCTTCTGCGCCTCCCGTACGGACGGGTCGGAGACGTCGACCTTCAGCAGCGCGGGCGTCAGCAGCGCGGCGATCTCGCTGCTGTTGTCCATCTGCATCTTCTGCATGTCCTCGGTGGAGACCTTGCCGCCGTCCTTGGTCTTCGACTCGATGAGGTCGTTGATCCGCTGGCTGCGGGTGCCGTAGCCCCAGTCCTTGGTCAGCAGGTACGGGTACTTCTTCTCGTCGACCACGGCCTGGTTGGCGGTGACGATGTAGCCGCGCTTCGGGTCGAGCTCGTACGGCAGCTGCTCGAAGGGGATGTACTTCTGCCAGTTGTACTTCGAGTCCCAGCCGGGAGCCGGAACGGTGCCGTCGAAGCCCTTGGCCCGGACCGGGATCTTCCCCGGCGCCTGGTAGCCGATGTGGCCCTTCGTGTCGGCGTAGATCAGGTTCTGCGAGGGGACCTCGAAGTCCTTGGCGGCCGCCCTGAAGGACTTGAAGTCCTTGGCCCGGTCGAGCTCGAAGACGGCGTCCATGGACTTGCCGGCCTCCAGGGCTGTCCACTTCAGGGCCACCGCGTACCCCTCGCCCCGGTCCGGGGCGGAGGTGGCCACGGGGGCCTTCTTGCCGACCTTCTCCAGCTCGTCGTCACGGTCGGAGACCAGCGGGCCGTTGTTGGTCTCGCGCACGGTGATCGTCTTGCTCTTGCCGCCCGCGACCTTGATGACCTCCTCGCGCGTGGCGAGGGCCTTCTGCTGGTTGTCCTGGAGATAGGTGCCGCCGGGAGCGATCTTCTCCAGGTACAGGTCGGTCACGTCGGCGCCGAGGTTGGTGAACCCCCAGGAGACGTCCTGGTTGTGGCCGATGACCACGCCGGGCATACCGGAGAACGTGTAGCCCGCCACGTCGTAACCGCAGCTCGCGGAGACCGTGCGGCAGTGCAGACCCATCTGGTACCAGAGCGACGGCATCATCGGCGCCAGGTGCGGGTCGTTGGCGAGCAGCGGCATACCGGTCGTCGTGTACTTGCCGGAGACGACCCACGAGTTGGAGCCGATGCCACTGCCGTTGGGGCCGAGCAGCGCCGGGATCTTGTCGAGGCTGTCGGAGAGCCGCGCCAGCTGCGCCTGCGCACCCTGCGTCGCGCCCTGGACCGTCGATCCCGCCCCGCTGCCGGTGCTCGGCTCACGGCTCGGGTCGTACTTCCCGGTGTTCTTGTTGACCGAGCCCTCGTCGACGATCGGGCGGTGGGTGGCCGTCGGGTACGGCGGGTACAGATCCTTGATCTGCTTGGGGGTGAGCCGGCTGGTCATCAGGGACCGGTCGATCTCGTCCTGCATGTTGCCGCGCAGGTCCCAGGCCATCGCCTTGAGCCAGGCCACCGAGTCGACCGGCGTCCACTTCTCGACCTTGTAGTCGTGGACGAAGTCCAGCGCCGCGTACTCGACGGAGATGTCCTTGGGGCCCTTGCCCTCCAGGTACGCGTTGACACCGGCGGCGTACGCCTGGAGGTACTTCTTCGTCTGCGGTGACAGCTTGGTGTCGTACTCCCGCTGCGCGACCCGGCGCCAGCCGAGAGTGCGCAGGAAGGCATCGGTCTCGACCTGGTCCTTGCCGAACATCTCCGACAGCCGGCCGGAGGTCATGTGGCGGCGGACGTCCATCTCCCAGAAGCGGTCCTGGGCCTGGACGAAGCCCTGGGCCATGAAGAGGTCGGTGTCGTTGTCCGCGTAGACCTGCGGCACCCCGTAGTCATCGCGCTTGACCTCCACCGAGTTGCCGGTGAGGCCCTTGAGCTGGATCGACCCCGTGGTCTGCGGGAAGGAGGCGCGCACGGTACTGACGCCCCAGTACGCGCCGTATCCGACACCCGCGACGAGCGCCAGCACCAGGACGATCAGGAGCAGGCGGGCGCGGCGTCCCTTCTTCCTGACTTTCGTCTTGGCGGAAGGGGCGGTTGTGTTGGAGGGCATCGCTGTCCTTCGAGGGGCAGGGTGGTCCTAGGTGCTGGAGCAACCATAGGCGCAGCGACTGACAGCCCCGGACGCGGTGTCTTTTATGAGCGTCAGCCCGCCCAACTGACACAGTTGTGCGTAAAGAACTCGTCAAAGATTAGGTAAGGTAACGAAGTACCGGTGGCCGGAGGAACGTTCCGGCACCCGTGCGTGAGGGCGCCTGACGGCGCGTGAGGGGAAGGATCGGCCACTGACTGTCCACCATCTCAACGAGCTCCTGCTCATCTGCTCGCTCGTCCTGCTCATCGCCGTCGCGGCGGTGCGCGTCTCCTCCCGCAGCGGGCTCCCCAGCCTGCTCCTGTATCTCGGCATCGGGATCGCGATAGGGCAGGATGGGATCTTCGACGTCCAGTTCGACAACGCCGAGATGACCCAGGTCATCGGCTATGCCGCCTTGGTGGTGATCCTGGCCGAGGGCGGTCTGGGCACCAAGTGGAAGGAGATCCGCCCGGCGCTGCCGGCAGCCGTCGTGCTGTCGATCGTCGGTGTCGCGGTGAGCGTGGGGGTCACCGCGGCCGGTGCGCACTATCTGGTCGGGCTCGAATGGCGGCAGTCACTGATCATCGGCGCGGTGGTGTCCTCGACGGACGCCGCGGCCGTCTTCTCCGTCCTGCGCAGGGTTCCGCTGCCGTCCCGGATCACCGGCGTCCTGGAGGCCGAGTCGGGCTTCAACGACGCCCCGGTCGTCATCCTGGTCGTCGCCTTCTCCACGCCGGGCCCGGTGGACTCCTGGTATCTGCTCGTCGGCAAGATCGCCCTTGAGCTGGCGATCGGCGCCGGGATCGGGCTCGCGGTCGGCTGGCTCGGCTCCTGGGGCCTGCGGCACGTGGCGCTGCCCGCGTCCGGCCTCTACCCGATCGCGGTGATGGCGATCGCCGTCACCGCGTACGCGGCGGGCGCCATGGCCCACGGCTCAGGCTTCCTCGCCGTCTATCTGGCCTCGATGGTCCTCGGCAACGCCAAGCTGCCGCACTGGCCCGCCACCCGGGGCTTCGCGGACGGCCTCGGCTGGATCGCCCAGATCGGCATGTTCGTCCTGCTCGGCCTGCTGGTCACCCCGCACGAGCTGCCCGACGACTTCTGGACCGCCGTGATCATCGGCCTGGTCCTGACGATGGTGGCCCGGCCTCTTGCGGTGCTGCTCAGCCTGGCGCCGTTCAGGATGCCCTGGCAGGAGAAGGCCCTGATGTCCTGGGCGGGGCTGCGCGGCGCCGTGCCCATCATCCTGGCCACGATCCCGATGGTCTCGGGGATCGACGGCAGCGAGCGCGTCTTCAACATCGTCTTCGTCCTGGTCGTCGTCTACACCCTCGTCCAGGGCCCGACACTGCCCTGGCTCGCCCGCAAGCTGCGGATCTCGGACGCCGAGACGGCCGCCGACCTGGGCATCGAGTCGGCGCCCCTGGAGCGGCTGCGCGGCCATCTGCTGTCGGTGGCGATCCCGCCCGAGTCGCGGATGCACGGAGTCGAGGTGCACGAGCTGCGCCTGCCGCCAGGGGCGGCGGTCACCCTGGTCGTACGGGACGGGAAGAGCTTCGTACCAGGGCCGACGACCGTGCTGCGGCGCGGCGACGAGCTGCTCGTGGTGGCGACGGACCCGGTACGGGACGCGGCCGAGGTCCGGCTGCGGGCGGTCGGCCAGGGCGGAAAGCTGGCCGGGTGGCTGGGGACGGGCGGCACGGGCCCGCGCCGGTAGGGCCAGTAGGGCCCGGGAGATCCACCAGGGTGGCCAATCGTCGTCCCGCGTCCATCGAATCAGGGAACAGCCGGAAGAAGATCCGGTTAATCACAGGTGTGATCTCGGTCATCCGCGCCCTTTCAGAGGCGCGGAACCGGATCCCCCTGTAGCATGAAGGCACACCACTGATCGACCAACTCTGCCTGACGCAGAGCTGGCGCGACCGTATGGCGGTCGGAGGCTCTCGCAGCGAGCCCCGGCATCTACCGCAGTTCCGCGCAAGAGGACAGCTCTCGGCAACGCCCGTACTCACCCGTACCAGGGGCGCGCTACCAGGCGGCAGAAAGGCAAGGGCCGTGGCATCCACGGTCACTTCCGAGCGTCGCCCGGGCTACGGGCAGCTCCTGCGCACTCCCGGCGCACTCACGTTCCTCCTGCCCGGCTTCGCCGCCAGGCAGCCCTTCGCGATGCTCACCATCAGCATCGTGCTCCTCGTCCAGCACACCACCGGCTCGTACGGCAGCGCCGGTGCCGTGGCCGCCGTCACCGGCGTCTCCATGGCCCTCTTCGCGCCCCAGAGCGGCAAGCTCGCCGACCGCTTCGGCCAGCGCGCCGTCCTGCTCCCCGGCGTCCTCGTGCACTCCGCCTCGGGCTCCGTACTGATCGCGCTGGCGCTGGCCGGCGCCCCCCTGTGGGCGCTCTTCGTGGCCGCCGTCCCGACCGGCGCCTCGGTGCCGCAGATCGGTCCGATGGTCCGGGCCCGCTGGGCCGCCAAGCTCGACGGCTCACCCCTGATGCCGACGGCCGCGGCCTTCGAGTCGGTGACCGACGAGTTCACCTTCGTCATCGGCCCGGTGCTCGCGACCGCGCTGTGCACCGGCGTCCACCCGGCGGCCGGACTGATCACCGAAGCCGCGCTGACCCTGGTCGGCGGCCTGCTCTTCGCATCCCAGCACCGCACCCAGCCGCAGCCCAGCCGCGCCGACGGCCACGCGCGCGTGGAGCACGTCTCCGCGCTCTCCATCCCCGGCGTACGGGTCCTGGCCGTGTCCTTCCTCGGCATCGGCGCCGTCTTCGGCGGTATGCAGGTCTCGCTGACCGCGTTCTCCGAGGAGATCGGCAACCCCGGCGCCAACGGCCTGCTGTACGGGATCTTCGCCGCGGGCAACATGCTGGCGGGCATCGCGTGCGGCGCCATCGCCTGGAAGTCCGCTCCCCGGACGCGGCTGATCGCCGGATACACCGGCCTGACCCTGGCCGCCTCGGGCCTGTGGGCCATGCACTCCGCGGTGCTGCTCGGCGGCCTCGGGCTGATCGTCGGCCTCTGCATCGCCCCGGCGCTGATCACCGGCTACACGCTGGTCGAGTCGCTGGTCCCGGCCTCCGCCCGCACCGAGGCCTTCACCTGGCTGACCGGCGCGGTGGCGCTGGGCCAGGCCGCAGCGGTCACCGTGGCGGGCCGGCTGGCCGACACCCACGGCTCCAGCGCGGGCTTCCTGGTGCCCATGGCGGGCACCGCGCTGGCCCTGGCCACACTGCTCTCACTGCGCTCGCGACTCGCCCCGCGCTCCTCGGGACGGACCGTCGCCCGTAGTGGCGTCGGTCACCGAGTTCCCGTGACGGTGGACTGATCCAGCGGAATACGTCACTATGGACCGTCGTTAGCACTCATCGAGTGAGAGTGCCAGGAGGAAGACAAGTGCCGACCTACCAGTACCAGTGCACCGAGTGCGGCGAAGGCCTCGAGGCGGTGCAGAAGTTCACCGATGACGCCCTGACCGTCTGCCCGAACTGCGACGGACGCCTCAAGAAGGTCTTCTCGGCCGTCGGCATCGTCTTCAAGGGCTCCGGCTTCTACCGCAACGACAGCCGCGGCGCCTCGTCGAGCAGCACGCCCGCGTCCTCGGCCGCCAAGCCGTCGACGTCGAGCTCCGACTCGAAGCCGGCCCCCTCGACGTCCTCCTCGACGTCGAGCTCCACCAGTTCGTCGTCGGCCGCCTGACCCGGCCGCACACCCCGGACACACCCGGACCCCGCCGTCCTCGACGGCGGGGTCTTCGGCATGCCCGCACCCGTATGGGCCGCCGACCGCCCCGGCTAGGGTGCTGCGCATGACCAACGCGCGCACGGCCAACGCAGAGATCGGCGTCATCGGCGGCTCGGGCTTCTACTCGTTCCTGGAGGACGTGACCGAGATCCAGGTCGACACCCCGTACGGCAGCCCCAGCGACTCGCTGTTCCTGGGCGAGATCGCCGGGCGCCGGGTCGCCTTCCTGCCCCGGCACGGCCGCGGCCACCACCTCCCGCCGCACCGCATCAACTACCGCGCCAACCTGTGGGCCCTGCGCTCGGTGGGTGTGCGCCAGGTGCTCGGCCCGTGCGCGGTGGGCGGGCTGCGGCCCGAGTACGGACCGGGCACGCTGCTCGTACCGGACCAGCTGGTGGACCGTACGAAGTCGCGCGTCCAGACGTACTACGACGGCTACCCGCTTCCCGACGGCTCGGTCCCGAACGTCGTGCACGTGGCGCTGGCCGACCCGTACTGCCCCGAGGGCCGCAAGGTCGCGCTCGCGGCCGCGCGCGGTCGGAACTGGGAACCGGTGAACGGCGGCACGCTGGTCGTCATAGAGGGCCCGCGCTTCTCCACGCGCGCGGAGTCGCAGTGGCACGCGGCGATGGGCTGGTCGGTGGTGGGCATGACCGGACACCCCGAGGCGGTGCTCGCCCGCGAACTGGGGCTCTGCTACACGACGATGACCCTGGTCACCGACCTGGACGCGGGCGCGGAGACCGGTGAGGGCGTCTCCCACGAGGAGGTGCTGCGGGTCTTCGCGGCCAATGTGGACCGACTCCGCTCGGTGCTCTTCGACGCGGTGGCGGGCCTGCCGTCGGGCGACCGCGACTGCCTGTGCACGCGGGCACTGGACGGGTTGGATACGGGGATTCGGCTGCCGTAGGGCTGGCGCAGTGCTGCTGTAGGGCTGGCGCAGAAGGCTGTTGTCGGGGAGCTGCGGTCGAGGCCGAGGTCGGGACCGGCGTCGGGACCGGGGCCTCATCACCCGCGCCGGGCGGCGGAGTTGACCACAACCGATGACCCCATCTTCCCGGGCGGGTGACGGAGTTGTCCACAACCGGGGAGTAATCCACAGGGCTGGGCGGGAAGTTGGCGGGGCGGGGATCGTGAGGAGCGTTCGAGCAGCACCCGCTCCTCACGATCGGTGGTGACCCACCATGTCCTGGTCCTCTCCTCTGCCCTCCTCGACGCCTTCCCCCGCGCCCTCTCCCCTGCCTTCCCCGGCCCCCGAGCCGATCGGCGTCCCCGTCTTCCCCCCGCTGCGGGTGCGCGGGAGCCGGCACCGGCTGCGGCGTGCGGTGCGGCGCCGACGGCGTGCGATGGCGGCCGGGCTCGCGGTGGCGGCGGCCGCGCTCGCGGCGGTGGGCGCCCGGGCCCCGGGGCGTACGGATCCAGGGCAGGCGGGCCCCCGCGCCGTCGCGGCGGCAACTGCGGGCGCCCAGCAGCGGAACGCGGCGCCCCCGCCCGCCCGCAAGGCCGTCGACGTGGTGTCCGCGCCGGTCCGGATCGCGGACGCGGAGACCGTGCGGCTGCTGCGGCCCGGCGACCGGGTCGATGTGATCGCGGCGCCCGACTCGCCCTCGGGCGGCGCGGGCGCGGCGCGCCTGGTGGCCTCGGGTGCACGGGTGACCGATGTGCCCCGGCCGCGCGGGCCCTCCTCCGACGAGGGGGCCCTGGTCGTCCTGTCCGTCCCCCGCGCCACCGCGACGACGCTCGCGGGTGCCGGTGCGGCCTCCCGACTGGTGGTGACCTTTGCCGAATAGCACTGGCTTCCTGTCAAGTCGCCTGTTCGCGTACGCGGATTGCACAGCGCGACCATGCGCTGACGTAGGTTGCGGAACGGTTTGCTCCACCCCCTGCACCTGCGAAGAGAGGCTCACTCGTGACCGACGAGAAGAAGAGCGACGGCCTGCTGGTGGGCTTCAAGGCCTTCCTGCTGCGCGGCAATGTGATCGACCTGGCCGTCGCGGTGGTCATCGGCGCCGCGTTCACCGGCGTGGTGAACTCGGTCGTGAAGGGCATCATCAACCCGCTGGTCGGCGCGTTCGGGACGAAGGACCTCAACAGCTACAGCTCGTGCCTGAAGGGCCCGTGCGGGTTCGATCCCAAGACGGGCGAAGCGGTCTCCGGCATCCCGATCATGTGGGGCCTGGTCCTCAGCGCGGTGCTGACCTTCCTCATCACGGCGGCCGTCGTGTACTTCCTGATGGTCCTGCCGATGGCCAAGTACCTGGCCAAGCGGGCCCAGCGGGACCGGGCGAAGCAAGGCGTCGAGGAGACCCTGGAGGTAAGCGAGCTGGAAGTGCTCAAGGAGATCCGCGACGCCCTGGTCTCCCAGCGCGGCTCGGGGCACAGCGCGCCGTAGCGCACGGCCCCGGGACGGGCCGCCGTCAGATTCAGATGTGGTGCGGCGGCTTCTCGTCGAGGAAGCGTGCGAGATCGGCCGTGCTGCCGGTGGCGGGGGCCCGCTCACCCCACCCGCGGTCCGTGTCGTCCGAGGACTGCTGGTCCAGCGGATCGTCGAAGACCAGCGCGGGCCTGGGCTTCTGGTCGGACGCGGGCTTCGCATCGCGCGGTCCGGGGGCGGGGGCGGTACTCATACCTCCAGGGTACGGCGAGGCGACGGCCGATGCGGCGACGGCCTGGGGGCTCGCCCCTACTCACGTCAGCCGTCCTCCCCGTCACCGGTCCTTCGGGTCGAGCAGCCAGAGGCCGAGGACCACGAGGAACGACAGGCCGAGGAATCCCGTGCCCCACCAGGCGGTTCCGGTATGGCCCTTCATCCACTCGTTGACGATCACCGACAACCCCCAGAGCTGGCCGACGACCACGGTGACAGCCAGGGCGAGGCGGGCCGTCAGCTTCGAGGACCGCTCCGGCTCCTGCTCGGTGCCCGCGCCGGGACCCGGGCCGGTGCGGCGGGTCCGGGGATCGCCGTATCCGCTGGTGGCGCGGATCTGGGGGTACCGGTCCCGTACGGGACGGTTGAGACGGGGCTGGGTGCTGCCGGCGGTGTACGGGGGCGGGGCGGGCACCGTGGCGTCGCCGCTCCCGCCCGGGCCGGTGTCGGCGCTCACGTCCGCTCGCTCCTCTCGGTCTGGGTCCGCGTTCCCGGGCAGCCGATCCTGGCCGCCATGTCCGGGCGCTGCTCGCCGAACTGCCGGCACATGGCGGCCTTGACGCTCTCGCCGGAGCGGGTAGTGGCCACCGCCCAGACGCTGCCGTCGATCTCCTCCACGAGGAGCACCTTCGGCAGCGGGCGGGGCGGCGGTCCGGCGGTGACCTCACCGGTGCGGGCGTCGAAGACGCCTTCGTGGCAGGGGCAGTACAGCTCGCCCTCGTTGCCCCGGTCCTCGCGCCACAGCACCGCGCAGGCCAGATGCGTACAGACGGCGGAGTAGCCGACGAGGGTGCCGTCCCTGAGGCGGACGCCGACCGCCCGGTCGTCCTCCCCAGGGAAGCGGAAGGCGATGGAGTCGCCTGGGCGGAGCCGGTCGGCGACGCGCGTGGCCTTGGGGGCGTCCGCGCTGTCCCCGTGCCGGTGGAGCACGCCTCCGGCGACGGCCACGCCGCCGACGGCGAGCCCGCCGGAGACGGTGGTGACGATCCGCAGATAGTCGCGGCGGGTGGTGAGCGAGTCGGCGGCGACGCGGTCGCGCAACGCCTCCTGAGCGGGGTCGGGCCAGGGGGTCGAGCCCGGTCCGTCCTCGCCGGGGGCGCCGAGCCCCCTGGCGGCACCGGTGCCACCGGAACCTCCGGGTCCGCTCGGGTCACCGGCCGCCGGGGGCTGTTCGGCCGTGCTCATCGGACCGTCCTTCCGTTCACCTCGACGATCGGGAGGCCACCGGGGACCGGCCACTGGACCTTGTCCGCGGGGACGACCATCGCCACTCCGGTGGACACGACGACATCGCCGAACGTGAAGGAGTCGGCGACCTGGACGCCGGGGCGTTCGGCGCGGAGCTCTTCGACGGTTCCGTAGAAGAGGGCTCCGGTGGGGCAGACCGTGGCGCACATGGGGGCGAGGCCGTAGGCGGTGCGGTCGTAGCAGAGGTTGCACTTCATCTGCAGCTTCGCCTGGAGGTCGATCTTCGGTACGCCGAAGGGGCAGGCGTTGACGCAGTTGGCGCAGCCGATGCAGCGGGTGGTGTCGGCCTGCTGCACCACACCGTCGGCGGTCACCAGGATCGCGTCGGCGGGGCACACCTCGGCGCAGGGGGCGACCGGGTCCTCGCAGTGCATACAGACCGTGGGAAGGGAGGCGACCGAGTGCCCCGCGTCGGGGTAGTCGAGATGGATCATGGATTCGCCCCGGTGCGAATCGCACTCGCGGCAGGCCGAGACACAGGCCTGGCAGCCGATGCACCGCCCCGGGTCGATGAAGATCGTTCTGCCCATCACGGCGGGCGTCAGCTCCTATCGGCGGTACCGCGCCCCTGCGGGGACGTGGGCGGCAGGGGGTCGGTGCGGGAGACCTGGGCCGCCGGATGGGCCACGTGGCCGGGCGCGGCCGGGGGCGCGGGGACCTCGGCGACCCGGTCACCGGCCTCGATGCGGCAGGCACAGACCTTGTACTCGGGAATCTTGGAACGGGGGTCGAGAGCGTCGATGGTCAGCGCGTTGGCGGACGTGGGAACCGGCCAGTGGTACGGGATGAAGACGGTGTCGGGGCGGATGGCCTCGGTGACCAGGGCGGGGAAGACCGTGCTGCCGCGCCGGGTGACGACGCGGACCGGCTCGCCGTTGCGGAAGCCGTGCGAGGGGTGGATCTCCACCCAGGGGCGCGGGGTCTGCTCGACGAGGGCGTCGAGCCTGCGCGTCTGGTTGCCGGAGAGGTAGTGCGCCACGGTCCGGCCGGTGGTGAGGGAGAGGGGGTGTTCGTCGTCGTACGGGTCCATCGGCGGGTGCCATTCGACGACCTGCATATGGACCTTGCCGTCGGGGTGCGAGGTCCGCCCGTCCTCGAAGAGGCGGGGAGTGCCGGGATGGTCGGTGGAGGGGCAGGGCCAGGCGATGCCGCCGGTCTCCTCCAGGCGCTCGTAGGTGATGCCGTAGTAGTCGTTGACCGTTCCGGCGGAGGCGACGCGCAGCTCGTCGAACACCTCGCGGGAGCCGGGGAAGGCGAACTTGTCGCCCGCGCCCAGGCGTTGGGCGAGCTGGCAGATCACCCAGGTGTCGGTGCGGACCCCGGCGGGTGGTTCCTGGGCCTTGTTGTGCTTGACGACCCGGGCCTCGGCGTTGGCCATCACGCCTTCGTCCTCGGCCCAGGTGGTGACGGGGAAGACCACGTGCGCGTTGGCCGCGGTCTCGGACAGGAAGAAGTCGAATTGAGCGTGGAATTCGAGGGTGTCGTAGCCGTCCTTGACGGTCGAGTAGTTCGGGAGGGAGACGAAGGGGTTGTTGCAGATGCCGATCAGGCCGCGGATCTCCTGGCGGCGCATCTGATGGACCATCTCCATCATCGAGGTTCCGGCGGGCGGGAGTCCGGACTCCTCGATGCCCCAGATCTCGCAGATCTGCCGGCGGTGCTCGGCGTTCATGATGGAGCGCCCGCCCGGCAGCAGGTCGGCCTTCTGGCCGTGCTCGCGGCCGCCCTGGCCGTTGCCCTGGCCGGTGATGGTGCCGTAGCCGGCGCCGGGCTTGCCGAGGTTGCCGGTGGCGACGCAGAGGTTGATCACGGAGAGGCAGTTCTCGACGCCCTGCGAGTGGTGCTCGATGCCCCGGGCGTGCCAGGCCATGGCTTTCGGGGCGCGGGCGAAGGTGCGGGCCACCTCGACGATCTGGGAGGCCGGGACCCCGCAGATCTCGGCGGCCCGCTCGGGGGGATACTCGGCGACCTTGTCCCGGACCTCCTCCCAGCCCGTGGTGTGGGCGCCGATGTAGGCCTCGTCGTCGAGCTCCTCCTTGATGACCACGTGGAGGAGCGCGTTGAAGAACGCCGAGTCGGTGCCGGGCTTGAGGGCGACGTGGATGTCGGCGGTGCGGGCGATCGCCGTCTCGCGCGGGTCGATCACGATCAGCGAGGCGCCCCGGTCGCGCGCACCCCATACGTACTGGGTCATGACGGGGAAGCACTCGCCGACGTTGGACCCGGCGATGAGCAGGCAGTCGGTGAGGAGGATGTCGGAGAAGGGGTTGGCGGCCCGGTCGATGCCGAAGGCGAGCTTGTTGGCGCCGGCCGCGGAGACCATGCACAGCCGGCCGTTGTAGTCGACGTGCCGCGACTTGAGCGCGACGCGGGCGAACTTGCCGACCAGATAGGTCTTCTCGGAGAAGAGGCTGGCCCCGCCGAGCAGCCCGAAGGCGTCGTTGCCGTGGGCGGCCTGGATACGGCGGATTTCGTCGGCCGTGTGGTCCAGCGCCTCCTCCCAGGAGACCTCCCGGAAGGGCTCGTCGCGGGAGCGGCGCAGCAGCGGGGCGGTGAGCCGGTCGGGGTGGTTGACCTGCTGGTACGCGTTGATGCCCTTGGGGCACAGGCGCATCCGGTTGATGTCGTGGTTGCGGGGTTCGACGCCGAAGACCTTCCCGCCCTTGTCGACGCGGAGATACATCCCGCACTGCACTCCGCAGAAGCAGCAGTGGGTGGGTACGAGGGTCTCGCCGTCCTGGTCGGCGCGCCACCGGTCGGCCGGGATGCCGCCCGCGTCACGGAAGTTGCGGGTGCCGGGCGGGGCGAGGGAGGGGTCCAGCGGGAGCCGGTTCACTTGTAGCCCTTCTTGACGTGCGCCAGGTAGGCGGTGCCGCGCAGCACCCGCTTGCAGCGCGGGCAGTACTCGGCCCAGGCGTCGAAGCCGAGGTCCAGGTCGCGCATGGTCCCCCGCAGGTTCTCGACGTAGGGGGCGGTGTCGACGGGCCGGCCGCAGCGGCGGCAGTGGAAGATCTGCTCGTCCTGGCGGGCGGTGTACTTGAACAGCTGCATCCCGACGGCGGCCGGCCGCTGGACGATGTGGAAGAACTTCCCGAACGGGATGTAGATCAGGGTCAGCACCACCGACACCATGTGCAGCACCGCCAGGAACTCGTAGCCCCCACCGTGCAGGAAGATCGACGAGAAGGTGAGGAGGAGGCCGGTCACGGAGATGACGATCAGCAGGATCAGCGGAACCAGGTCGTAGGCGAACCGCTGGCCGGTGATCGCGCCACGGTCCTTCATCCGGCGCCACAGGAAGTACGAGGCGCCGGGGATGACCAGGACGGCGGCGACGTCCAGACCGTGGAACATCAGCCAGCCCAGGACGTTCAGCGAGTCGAAGCCGAGGATCTTCACGCCCCAGATCCGCATCTCGTAACCGGGTCCGGAACCGGTCGACGAGGTGAAGGTGAACCAGCCCCAGGTGAGGGGGAAGGTGATCGCGGCGGCCAGCAGACAGCCCCAGAAGATCAGCTGGTGGGCGGCCCAGCGGGCGTGCGAGCGGGCGCCCAGGAACTTCTGGAGGCCGAGGTAGGTGGCGGCCATCTTGGGCAGGGCGGTCGGCGCCCGGCGGAAGTTGGCGGCGGAGAACAGGCTGCGCCATCCCTGTCTGAAGAGGCGGCGGGCGCCCGGGGAGGAGATCCAGACGGTGTAGCGGTGCGCGACGCCGAAGGCGAGGAAGACGGTGGCGCAGGCGTACGGCAGGAGGGCGGAGTCGAAGTCCTTCAGCCGACGGCTGCCGAAGACGATGGCGAGGATCAGCAGGAGGGAGAGGGCGGTACCGGCGGCGGTCGCGCGAAGCGCGACCGCGGGCTTCGCTGCGGGAGGCTCGGTCACCCGGCCACCGTAGGTGCATCTGACCGGTTATCACCTGTTTTGAGGGCGGCGGGGTGAAGCCTTCAGTCAGATGGCAGCCGACGGCGCCAGGCGGCGCCGAGTAATCGTCAGACCGTGCGCAGACCGTGGGCGGCGAAGACCGCACAGGGCGGCGGCGACCTCGTCCGGGGACGGGAACGGGGACGGGAACGGGAACGGCGACGGCGACGGCGTGTCGTGCAGGGTGAAGGGCATGCCTGGCGGCGCATCCGCCAGGTCGTACCGATCGGCGGCCGTCTCCTCACCCGCCGGGCGGCCGCTGTTGTCATGCGAGGGCCCGGGCCGTCTGGTCTCCTGTCCCCCATGCCCCGCATGACCGCACGCAGCCGCCACGAGGAACACCGGGCGGCGACGCCCCTGGAACTCTTCTTCGACCTCTGTTTCGTCGTCGCCGTCGCCCAGGCCGGCTCCCGGCTCGTCCACTCGCTCGCCGAGGGGCACCTCGGCACCGGGCTCGCCGGCTATCTGGCCGTCTTCTTCGCCATCTGGTGGGCCTGGATGAACTTCACCTGGTTCGCCTCGGCGTACGACAGCGACGACGTGCTCTACCGGGTCGTCACCCTCGTACAGATCACCGGCGTCCTCATCCTCGCCGCCGGGGTGCCGCGCGCCTTCGACGACAGCGACTTCACCGTCTGCGTCGTCGGCTACATCGTGATGCGGCTCGCCCTGACCAGCCAGTGGCTGCGCGCGGCGCGCAACGCGGCGGACCCGGCCGAGCGGCGGATGGCGCTGCTGTACGCCGCCGGGTTCGCCGCGTGCCAGCTCGGCTGGATCGGGATGCTCTTCGTGCCGGCCGGCACCACCCGCTCCTGGGTGTTCGTGGTGCTTGCCGCCGCCGAGCTGTCCGTACCGGTGCTCGCCGAGCGCACCGCCCAGAGCACCTGGCACGCGCACCACATCGCCGAGCGGTACGGCCTGTTCACCCTGATCGTGCTCGGCGAGACGGTCGCCGCCGCCACCGTCGCCGTACAGGAGGCGCTGGACGAGCACGAGGCGCTGGGCGAGCTGCTGCCGCTGGCGGGCGGCGGACTGCTGATCGTCTTCGCCGCCTGGTGGATCTACTTCGCCGTGCCGATCGCCGGGCACCTCACCTCGAACAGCCAGGCGTTCGCCTGGGGGTACGGACACTTCGTCATCCTCGGTTCGGCCGCCGCCATCGGGGCCGGGATGGAGGTGGCGGTCGAGCAGGCCGTCGGCAAGGCGCACATCTCCACGGCGGCGGCCTCGGCCGCCGTCACCGTGCCGGCCGCGCTGTTCATGTTCACCGTCTGGGCCCTGCACTCGCGCCACTTCAAGCGGACCCTCGCCCAGCAGCTGATCCTGCCCGTCTCGGCGGTGGCGACCCTGGCCTGCACCTTCGCCGGGCACGGCGCCGTCCCCGCCGCCGGTCTGGTGGCCGCCGCCACGGTGGCTGTCGGCGTGACCCTGAGCGGCCGTAGTGTCGAGGGTCATGACTGACCATCAGAAGGCCCGGTCGCAGAGCGCCGGTTCGATCACCGATGTGCCCGGCTTCCTCGTCGGGCACGCCCGCGTCCCCGGCGAGCGCGCCCTGAGCGGGACGACCGTCGTCCTCGCCCCGGCCCCCGGCGCCGTCGCCGCCGTCGACGTACGCGGCGGCGGGCCCGGCACCCGGGAGACCGACGCCCTCGACCCGCGCAACGTCGTCGAGCGGATCGACGCGGTGGTGCTGACGGGCGGCAGCGCATACGGGCTCGACGCGGCGGGCGGGGTCATGGCCTGGCTGGAGGAGCGGGGGCGCGGCGTGCGGGTGGGGCCCGAGCCGCACCAGGTCGTGCCGGTCGTCCCGGCCGCCTGCGTCTTCGACCTCGGGCGCGGCGGGGACTGGGACGCCCGCCCGGACGCGGCCACCGGCCGGGCCGCCGTCGAGGCGGCGGCCGCCGAGGTCGCCCAGGGCAGCGTCGGCGCCGGGACCGGGGCGGTCGCGGGCGGCCTCAAGGGCGGGGTCGGCACGGCGAGCGTGACCCTGCCCTCCGGCGCCACCGTCGGCGCGCTGGTCGTCGTCAACTCCGTGGGGTCGGTGTTCGACCCGGATACCGGCGCGCTGTACGGGCTGCGGGGGCGCGTCGCGTACCCCGGACCGGATGTCCACGAGGCGGCCTCGAAGCGGCTCGGCGAGACCCGTGCCGCCTCCGGGCTGCCGCCCCTGAACACCACGCTCGCGGTCGTCGCCACCGACGCGCCGCTCACCGGGCCGCAGGCGCAGAAGCTCGCGGGCACCTCGCACGACGGTCTGGCCCGGGCGATCCGGCCGGTGCATCTGATGCACGACGGCGACACCGTCTTCGCCCTCGCCACCGGCGGCGGCGATCTCCTGTCGCCGGTCGACCTCAACTTCGTGCTGGCGGCGGGCGCGGACGCGGTGGCCCGGGCGATCACCGAGGCCGTGCTCGCCGCCGACGGGGTGGAGGGGCCCGGTGGGACATTCCCGTCTTACCGTGACTTGTACGGGAGTTGAGCCGGCGGACCCGCCTCGATGTGCTGTGAGTCACAGGACGTGCCCGCAACCATTCTGCCCATATGGGTGCTCTGTGCACGTACTGGAGTAAGGCCCGCACAGATGGAGCAGCCCGTGACCTCGCCCGAGACCGCCGCGCAGCCGCAGTACCGCACCCCGCAGCAACTGCGCACCCGGCGGCGGGCGTTCGCCGCCGCGTCGGCGCTGCTGCTCGGCGCCCTGACCCTGACCGCCTGCGGCGGTAGCGCGTCGGGCTCCGACAAGGGCAAGGGCGAAGGCAAGGGCGGCGACGCGGCCGCCGCCCAGGAGGCCTCCTCGCTGAAGATCACCATCTCGGCGAAGGACGGCTCGGCCAACGCCAGCATCAACGGCACCACCGTCACCGCCCAGGGCGGCAAGCTCAGCCAGGTGACCCTGACCGAGGCCCAGACCGGCAAGGCGGTGGCCGGCGCCCTCGCCGGCGACGGGCTGTCCTGGAAGCCCGCCGGGAAGCTGGAGCGCGGCACCCAGTACAAGATCATGGCGACCGGCAAGGACGACAAGGGGCGGCCCGCGACCGAGAACGCGGCCTTCACCACGGTCACTTCGAAGAACAGCTTCATCGGCACCTACACGCCGGACAACGGCGCGACCGTCGGTGTCGGCATGCCGGTCTCGTTCACCTTCGACAAGTCGATCACCGACAAGAAGGCCGTCCAGTCGCACATCACGGTCAGCTCCAGCAGCGGCCAGCAGGTGGTCGGCCACTGGTTCGGCACCCAGCGCCTCGACTTCCGGCCGCAGGACTACTGGAAGGCCGGGTCCAAGGTGACGATGAAGATCGCCCTGGACGGGGTGCAGGGCGCGAGCGGCGTGTACGGCGTGCAGTCCAAGACGGTCACCTTCACCATCGGCCGCAACCAGGTCTCCACCGTCGACGCCAAGACCCAGACGATGACTGTGCAGCAGGACGGCAGGACCGTGAAGACGATCCCGGTCTCGACGGGCAGCGCCGAACACAGCACGTACAACGGGCAGATGGTGATCTCCGAGAAGTTCACCGAGACGCGGATGAACGGCGCGACGGTCAACTTCGGCGGCGAGTACGACATCAAGGACGTGCCGCACGCGATGCGCCTGTCCAGCTCGGGGACCTTCCTCCACGGCAACTACTGGTACAAGGGCAACCCGTTCGGCAACGCGGGAACCAGCCACGGCTGTGTGGGACTCCGGGACGTCCGGGGCGCCCAGGGAGACACCCCCGCCAAGTGGTTCTTCGATCACTCGCTGATCGGTGACGTGGTGACGGTCAAGGGCTCGCCGGACAAGACGATCGCCCCCGACAACGGCCTGAACGGCTGGAACATGTCGTGGACCGAATGGCAGGCGGGCAGCGCCGGCTGACCGTCCGTCGGAGCGCGGCCCGGCGCACCGCCCCGGGCCGCCTTCCCGTCCGCTGCGAGCCGTTCCAAGCCTATGAGAATGTTTCGGCCATGCCCGCTGCGCGAAGCGCACGCAGGGGCTACGTTGAGCACCCTCTACGTGACGAACAGCTACGGCGGGGAGACGCCTTGGTGCCCAACGAGTGCGAGTACGAGACGGCCGAGGAGCACCTCGCCGGCCTGCTCGGCCGCGCGCTGAACTCGTTCGACCTGCCGGACGAGCTGGTCGAGAGCCTCGACTCGGCCCTCGCGTACACCACTTCGCTGCACTCCTCACTGCACGCCTCGGGCGGCCCCGGCCGCCCCCGGCTCAGCCGCGAGACCTACCGCCACACCTATCTCCTCCTCGACGGCGCCACGGTCACCCTCTGGGAGGTCGTGCACGGCCGGGGCAACGAGGTGTACGCGGACGAGGAGAGCGCTCTGGTGGCCGCGGCCCGGCTGCGCGAGCGGGTCCTGCCGGACCTCGCGCCCGCGTTCGCGGAGGACGGCCTGGACCCGTGCCTGACCGGTCTGGAGGCCCTCAGCGAGCTGACGCCGGTGGAACGGGCCGGGACGAGCAGGACGTACGAGGCGGAGGGCTCGGCCGACCACGCGCGGCGGCTGCTGCGCCGCGCCGAGAACCCGGACCGGCCCGGCGAGAGCGTGGCCCGCGCACTGCGCGGAGCCCTCGCCCACCGCATCACCCGGGCCCTGGGCGGAGCGGGCGGGCGCGGCGGGGCCATCCTGTACGAGCACGCGTTCCTGCTCCTCGACGGCGTCGAGCTGAGCCTGTGGGAGGTCGAGCACACGGCGACGCCGGACGGCAGCCACATGTGCGAGGTGTACGCGGCGGAGGAGTCGGCGCGGGCGGCGATGCAGCGCCGCACACGGGTCTCCTGACCCGTCCATCTCCCGACACTCGCCTCCCGTACGGCATACAAAAACGCCGGGCGGGGTGGGGGCTCTCCTTGAGGAGGCCTCCACCCCGCCCGGCGTCGTTCCACGGCCGCCGCGTCACGGGGTGAGCGCGGGCTCCTTGGTGACGTCGTCGGACGGGACCTCGTCCGCCCCGCCCTCCAGGTGCTGCTTCGGCTTGGCCGGGAGCAGGAACATCCCGACGAAGATCACGATGCAGACCGCCGTCACGACCCACAGCGAGCGCTGGAAGGCGTCCGAGAAGGCCGGGCCGATCTCGGTGAGCCGCAGGTCGTCGCCGATCGAGCCGAAGAAGACGACCGAGACCAGGCCGAGACCCAGCGCGTTGCCCATCTGCTGCACGGTGTTGATCAGGCCGGACGCCGAACCCGCGTGCTCCTGCGGGACCTCGGAGAGGACCGCGTCGGTGAGGGGGGCGACGATCAGGCCCATGCCGATGCCGAGCACCACCAGCGGCAGCGCCATCTGCCAGGGGGCGATGTCCATCCCGTAGTGGCGCGCCTCCCAGATGTAGACCAGGAAGCCGAGGGCGGTGATCAGGGCGCCCGCCTGGAGCACCTTGCGGCCGAACCTCGGCACCAGCGACTGGACGGACATGCCCGCCGCGGCCGACATGGCGATGGAGAACGGGATACCGGTCAGACCGGCGCGCAGCGCGCTCCAGCCCAGGCCGATCTGCATGTACAGCGTCCAGACCAGGAAGAAGATGCCCATCGCGATGCCGAAGGTCATCTGCACCGCGATGCCCGCCGCGAAGCTCTTCACACGGAACAGCGAGAGCTCCACCAGGGGCGAGCCGTCCTTGGCCGCCTTGTACCTCTCGTACACCACGAGCGCGCCGAAGACGACCAGGCTGCCGATCATCGAGAGGTGGCCCCACAGCGGCCAGCCCAGCTCACGGCCGCGGGTCAGCGGGTAGAGCAGCATCAGCAGGCCGAGGGTGACGAGCGCGACGCCCACGAGGTCGAGCTTGAGGGCCTTGGGCGCCTTGGACTCGGAGATGAACTTGGCGCCGAGGATCAGGCCCGCGATGCCGACCGGCAGGTTGATCAGGAAGATCGGACGCCACTCCAGGCCGAACAGGTTCCACTCGGTCAGCAGCGCGCCCAGGATCGGGCCGGAGACCGCGCCCAGGCCGATGACCGCGCCGAACATGCCGAACACCTTGCCGCGCTCCTCCGCCGGGAAGGTCGCGTGGATGATCGAGAGCACCTGCGGCACCATCAGAGAAGCCATGCCGCCCTGCAGGATGCGGGAGGCGACCAGCATCTCCGGGTTGGCCGCGAAGCCGCAGAGCGCCGAGGCGATGGTGAAGCCGGTCATGCCTATGAGGAAGAGCCGCTTGCGGCCGTGGATGTCGCCGAGGCGGCCACCGGTGATCAGACCGGCGGCGAAGGCCAGGGCGTAACCCGCGGTGATCCACTGGATCGAGGCGAAGGTCGCCCCGGTGTCCTTCTGGATCGAGGGAATCGCTACGTTGACGATGGTGACGTCGACCAGGTCCATGAAGGCCGCGGTCATCACGATGGCCAGGGCGAACCACCGTCGGCGGTCGTTCGCGGCGGCCGCCGTGCCGGGGCCCGCGGCTTCTGGGGGATTGGTCGTGGTGGAGGTCATGGAAAGAAGTTAGACCTTATGTAGGTCAGACTGCGTCCTAATTTTCCCGCATCCTGGATCTCATGACGGACACCCCGGCTCGGCTGCTCCAGCTCCTGTCCCTGCTCCAGACGCCCCGCGAGTGGCCCGGCGGCGAGCTCGCCGAGCGGCTCAGTGTCTCGCGGCGCACGGTCCGCCGGGACGTCGACCGGCTGCGCGAGCTCGGCTACCCGGTCCAGGCGACGCTCGGCGCGGACGGCGGGTACCGGCTGGTGGCCGGGAAGGCGATGCCGCCGCTGGTCCTCGACGACGAGGAGGCGGTGGCCATCGCGGTCGGGCTGCGGGCGGGCGCGGGGCACGCGGTGGACGGAGTGGAGGAGGCGTCGGTACGGGCGCTGGCCAAGCTGGAGCAGGTGCTGCCGTCCCGGCTGCGGCACCGGGTCTCCAGCCTCCAGGCCGCGACGATGCCGCTGGTGGGGCCATGGCGGGGGGACGGCGCGACCGTCGACCCGCACACGCTGACCGTGATGGCGTCGGCCGTCACCGGCACGGAGCGGCTGCGGTTCGACTACCGCAAGGGCGACGGCAGCGAGTCGCGCCGCCAGGTCGAGCCGTACCGGCTGGTGTCGACGGGGCGGCGGTGGTACCTCGTCGCGTACGACATCGAGCGCGAGGACTGGCGTACGTTCCGGGTCGACCGGGTGGAGTCCCCGTTCGCGACGGGGTCGCGGTTCGCGCCCCGGGAGCTGCCCGCGCAGAACGCGGCGGAGTTCGTGAGCCGGTCGCTGTCCCGGATGCAGCCCGAGCTGGACCTGGACGTGACGTTCGAGGCGCCCGCCGACGTGGTGGCGGCGCGGCTCGCGTCCACGATGGGCACGCCGGTGGCGCTCGGGGAGGCGCGGTGCCGGCTGCGGGCGCGGGTCACGGAGTCGCTGGAGGGGGTGGCGATCCGGCTGGCGCTGCTGGACTGCGAGTTCGCGGTGGTGTCGCCGGTCGCCCTGACGGAGTACCTGGCGAAGCTGGGCGGCCGGCTCACCCGGGCGGCGGAGCCGCAGCCGGGGTAGCGGGCACGGGCAAGGGGGAGCCCCCGGCACCAGGGGGGGAGGGTGCCGGGGGCTCGTCCGTGGGGGCTGGGAGCGGCGCTTACGCCGCCGCGTCGAAGCCCGTGTCCCTTGCCATCTTCTTCAGTTCGAGCAGCGCGTGCTTCTCGATCTGGCGGATGCGCTCACGGGTCAGCCCGTGCTCCTTGCCGACCTCCGTCAGCGTGCGCTCGCGGCCGTCGTCTATTCCGTACCGCATCTTGATGATCGAGGCGGTGCGCTGGTCGAGCTTGCCGATCAGGTCGTCGAGCTCCTCGCTGCGCAGCAGCGTGAGCACGGACTGCTCGGGGGAGATCGCCGAGGTGTCCTCCAGGAGGTCGCCGAACTGGGTCTCGCCCTGGTCGTCGACCGGCATGTTGAGCGAGACCGGGTCGCGCGCCCAGTCCAGGACGTCGATGACCCGCTCGGGCGTGGAGCCCAGCTCCGCCGCCACCTCGGTCGCCTCCGGCTCCCGGCCGTGCTCCCGGTTGAACTCGCGCTGGACGCGGCGGATGCGGCCCAGCTCCTCCACCAGGTGGACGGGGAGGCGGATGGTGCGGGACTGGTCGGCTATCGAGCGCGTGATGGCCTGGCGGATCCACCACGTCGCGTACGTCGAGAACTTGAAGCCCTTGGCGTAGTCGAACTTCTCCACCGCGCGGACCAGGCCCGCGTTGCCCTCCTGGATCAGGTCGAGCAGCGGCAGGCCCGCCCTCGGGTAGCGCCGGGCGACGGCGACGACGAGGCGGAGGTTGGAGCGGATGAAGAGGTCCTTGGCCCGGTCACCGGCGGCGACCAGGGCTTCGAGCTCCTCGTGAGAGGCGCCGCCCGCCTTGCTCTCCACCTCTCCGTCGAGGATCCGGCGTGCGTAGACACCCGCCTCGATGGTCTGGGAGAGCTCGACCTCCTTGGCGGCGTCGAGCAGCGGGGTGCGCGCGATCTCGTCCAGGTACATCCCGACCAGGTCGCGGTCGGCGATCTCCCCGGTGACGGCGCGAACACTGCTTCCCGACCCGGATCCGCTGCTGGCGGTCCGACGGGCGACGGCGCGGGTTGCCATGCGTGCTCCCTTGCTGTGTAGGTCGCGACACCCTCCCGGGTGCCCTGCATCCGATGGAAACAACGGCTGGAATCCGGACAGAATTCCCGTCCCGCCCATCGATTTTCCTGATCATGCAGTACCCTGTGCCGCCACCAGGGGCGGACGGATGCCGCGGGAATGTACAGAGGCGCAGGTCAGGCCCGGTCCCGGGACGCTCCGCCACCGGCCGCGGCCGCCGCCCGATGAGACCGGCGTCACACCCGAAACAGTTGCCTTCACCCCGGAAGAGCCCCATCCCCGTTTTCCGCTCTCCCACCCTGAAGACGACCTGCGCCGCCTTCTGGTTGCTCAGGATGTCCAAACTGCCCGAATTCTCGGGTACCCCTCCTCAGCCGAACTGCACCGACCTCTTCGCCAGCCCCATCCAGAAGCCCTCGATGACGCTGCGGACCCCGCCCAGCTCGCCCTCCGAGGCGCCCAGGGTCACGAACAGCGGGGCGAAGTGCTCGGTGCGCGGGTGCGCGAGGCGGCCCGCCGGGGACTTGTGCTCGAAGTCGAGGAGGGCGTCCACATCGGCGGCGGCCAGGGCGCGCGCTCCCCAGTCGTCGAACTCGGCCGACCATCCGGGCACCCCACCCGCATGGCGCAGCGCCGCCAGGTTGTGGGTGAAGAAGCCGCTGCCGACGATCAGGACGCCCTCGTCGCGCAGGGGCGCGAGCTTGCGCCCGATGTCCATCAGCTTCTGGGGGTCGAGCGTGGGCAGGGAGATCTGGAGGACCGGGACATCGGCGGCCGGGTACATCTCCACCAGCGGGACGTACGCGCCGTGGTCGAGGCCGCGGTCCGGGATGTCCTGGACCGGCGTCCCTGCGCCGCGCAGCAACTTCCGTACACTGTCGGCGAGTTCGGGGGCGCCGGGAGCGGCGTACCGCACCTGGTAGTAGCGCTCGGGGAAGCCCCAGAAGTCGTACACCAGCGGGATCGTCTCGACGGCGCCGAGGGCGAGCGGGGCCTCCTCCCAGTGGGCGGAGACCATCAGGATCGCCCTGGGGCGGGGCAGCCCGGCCGACCAGGCGGCCAGCTCGTCCGGCCAGACGGGGTCGTCGGCGAGCGGCGGGGCGCCGTGCGAGAGATAGAGGGCGGGCATCCGCCCCGCACCGGAACCGGAGGCACCGGCGGCGTCGGCGGCAACTGCGGAGGTGGCGGTCATGGCGGACTCCCTGTCTACTGGACCCAGTATCTACTTGAACTCTAAAGCTTTCCCTTATGCCGAGATTAGCCCGATCTTGTTCAACTTTCAAGGAGTGGCCGTACAGTGGATTCCATGACCACCACCCCCGCCGAGGAGCCGCGCTGGCTCAGCGACGACGAGCAGGCCACCTGGCGTGCCTACCTCCATGCCACCACGCTCCTGGAAGACCACCTGGACCGCCAGCTCCAGCGCGACGCCGGGATGCCGCACATCTACTACGGCCTGCTCATCCAGCTCTCCGAGGCGCCCCGGCGGCGGCTGCGGATGACGGAGCTGGCCATCGGCGCCAAGATCACCCGGTCCCGGCTCTCGCATGCGATCGCCCGCCTGGAGAAGAACGGCTGGGTGCGGCGCGAGGACTGCCCCTCCGACAAGCGCGGCCAGTTCGCGGCGCTCACCGACGAGGGCTTCGCCGTCGTGGAGCGCACCGCGCCCGGCCATGTGGCCGCCGTGCGCCAGGCGATGTTCGACCGGCTCGGCCCCGAGCAGGCCGAGCAGCTCGGGAAGATCATGCGGGTGATCGCCGAGGGCCTGCAGCCCAAGGACGCGAACGCGGACCTGCCCTGGCTCCGCTGAGCCGGACAGATCCGCGTTCCTTGCGTGTCTTGCTTTCCGCTTACGCGTCCCCCACGTAGGCGGCGGGCGTCAGTGGGCGACCACCGGGACCCGGATCTCGTCCTCGACGCCCTCGGCGTCGCCGGAGCCGGTCAGCGAACCGGTGTCCGGGCGGCCGGTGTTGATGAGGGTGACCGCGATCGCCGAGGCGAGCACCAGGATGCCGACCGCCCACCAGATGGCGCTGGTGAAGCCGTGCACCATCGCCTGGAGCTTCAGCAGCTCCACGCTCTTGGCCCCGGCGGCGTGCGAGGTGACGTACGCCGTGGTGGCCGAGGCGGCGATGGTGTTCAGGAGGGCCGTGCCGATGGCGCCGCCCACCTGCTGCGAGGTGTTGACCATGGCGGAGGCGACACCCGCGTCACGCGGCTCGACGCCGATCGTGGCCAGCGACATGGCCGGCATGAAGGCGGTTCCCATGCCGAGGCCGAGCAGGATCTGCGCCGGCAGGATCAGCCCGGCGTACGAGGTGTCGATCTGGAGCTGGGTCAGGATCAGCATGCCGATGCCGGCGGTCAGGAAGCCGGGGCCCATCAGCAGGCGCGGCGGGACCCGGGTCATCAGCCGGGCGCCGATCTGAGTGGAACCGGTGATCATGCCCGCGATCATCGGCAGGAAGGCGAAGCCGGTCTTGACCGGCGAGTAGCCCTTCACGACCTGCAGGTAGTACGTCAGGAAGAGGAAGAGGCCGAACATCGCGATGATCGCGAGGCCGAGGGAGAGGTAGACCCCGCCCCGGTTGCGGTTGGTGATCACGCGCAGCGGCAGCAGCGGGTTCTTGACCTTGGCCTCCAGGACCACGAAGGCGAGCAGCAGCACGGCCGAGGCGACGAACATCGACACGGTCAGCGTGTCCGCCCAGCCGGCCGACTCGGCGCGGGTGAAGCCGTACACCAGGGCGACCAGGCCGAGGGTGGAGAGGATGACGCCCGGGACGTCCAGCGTCGAGCGGTTGCGGGTGCCGGAGGGCTCACGGATGACGAAGTAGGCACCGGCGGCCGCGACGATCGCGAACGGGATGTTGACGAAGAAGGTCCAGCGCCAGTTCAGGTACTCGGTGAGGAAGCCGCCGAGGATCAGGCCGACGGCGCCGCCGCCGCCCGCGATCGCGCCGTAGATACCGAACGCCTTGGCGCGCTCCTTGGCGTCGGTGAACATCACCGCGAGCAGGGAGAGCGCGGCGGGCGCGAGCAGCGCGCCGAACGCGCCCTGGAGCGCGCGGGAGCCGAGCAGCATGGCCTGGCCGGTGGCCGCGCCGCCGAGCGCGGAGGCCGCGGCGAAGCCGAGCAGACCGACGACGAAGGTGCGCTTGCGTCCCCAGAGGTCGGCTATGCGGCCGCCGAAGAGCAGCAGACCGCCGAAGGCGAGGGCGTAGGCCGTGATGACCCACTGCTTGTTGCCGTCGGAGATGCCCAGGGCGGTCTGGGCGGAGGGCAGGGCGATGTTCACGATCGTCGCGTCGAGCACGACCATGAGCTGGGCGAGCGCGATGAAGGCGAGGGCCTTCCACCGACTGGGGTCAGGAGCGAGGTCCTTGGGCTGATTTTTCCGAGCCTCGACTGTTTTGGACATGGGTGTAGCCACCTTGGGACGCGATGTGCGATGAGCGGAGTGCTGAAGTACGGGTGCGGTAAGCGGAGTTACCGCCCGGCCGCGGCTTCGGTTACGGCTGGCTGAGGTCCTGCAGGGTCGCCGCCGTCCCCGGCAGCCCGGACCTCGCCGGGGCCATGAGCCCGTCGAGGAAGAGCTGGAGATGACGGTGGACGAACCGGTCCATGTTCGGGCACGCGGTGCCCGGCAGCGGCCGGGTGAGCTGGGTGAGGGCGACCATCAGATCGCCCACGTCGACGTCGTCGCGCAACTGGCCGCTGCGCCGGGCCCGCGCCATGAGGTCCCGGACGGCCTCGTCCAGTCGCTCGCGGGAGGCGTTGAGCTCCGGCAGGTCCTTGTCGAAGCCCTCGGAGAGCATCGGGCACAGGGCTCCGATGCGCTCGTCGGCCGCCGCGAACACGAACCGCCGCAGCGCGGCGAAGGCGTCGGGCTCCTCGGCGGTCGCGGTCTCCGCGGCCGTCGAGACCCGCTCCATGACCGCGAGCACCACGCTGGTGATCAGCTCGGCGCGGTCCTTGAAGTGCCGGTAGAGCGTGGCGTTGCCGATGCCCGCGCGCCGCGCGATCTCGTCGAGCGGCACCATGGCGCCCTCCTCGACGAACATCTCGCGCGCGGCCGCGATGATCCGCTCCCGGTTGCGCAGGGCGTCGGCCCGCGGCCGCGGGGCGCGACGGGGCTCCGCTGCGGTGGTCGGGGTGGCGGTGGACACGGCGTGCTCCTTCTCGTACGTACGAAGTCGTCGTCCGAACCGGAAGCGGGGAAGCTCTCCCCGTTTCGGCGGGACACAGGTGCAAACGGGGAAAGGTTCCCCGGTTATTTCCGGCCGGGCGATCTGTTTGATGTGACCTGAGTCACATATTCCTCTGGGGAAACCACACGCGCGGCCCACCCAGCGCGCGCCTGCGACACGCCCGACACAGGGTGATCGCACGAGCGCAGTCAGGAGCCGCCTGCTGCCGGTGGCCGAAGGCGAGCGTGCGCATGGAGGAGCCCGGCAGACCGCGCCGTCGGATATCCGGCGGGCCGCGCGACCCGCGCCGCCGCCGGGCCCTGGCGGGCGCGGCCCTCGCCGCCGTCGTGCTCGCCTCGATGACTTCGGGCAGCACCACCCTGGCACCCCCCTTCCGGGCGTCGGCCGGGCCGGTGGCCACCGGCGGCGAGGCGGCGCTCGGCCCGTGCCGGATCACCGCCACGCTCGGCGTGCAGATGTCGGAGGGCGTGCCCACCCCGCCCGGCTACGCCCACTCCACGGGCACGGTCCGCGCCCTCACCCTGATGATCGACTTCCCGGACGCGCAGGGCACGGAGCCCGCGCTGAGCCGGTACGCGGAGTTCTTCCCGCAGACCACCCAGTGGTTCCGCACCGCGTCGTACGGGCGGCTCGACTACCGGCCCGACATCCCCCTCCCGCAGTGGCTGCGGATGCCGCAGGCGTTCTCGGCGTACGGCATAGAGCGCGGCTCGCCGTACGAGCCGGGCTACCGGCGGCTGGTCAAGGACATCGTGGCGGCGGCCGACTCACGGGTGAACTTCGCGACGTACGACCTGGTCAACATTCTGATGTCGCCGAACGCGGGGCCGTCCGCGCTGGACACGGTGCTCTCGGTGACGTTCTCCGGGAACGAGGACGCGCCGCTCGCGGACGGCGTCCCGCTCTCCAACACGTCCTTCGTCTACAGCCGCCAGGACGACGGCTCCGGCTCGTACCGCGAGACGGGCTACCGGGTGCTGCCGCACGAGAACGGCCACGTCTTCGGCCTGCCCGACCTCTACACGCCCGAGGGTGGGGGCGCGGTCGGCCACTGGGACATCATGTCCGAGGACTGGGGCGCCAACAACGACATGCTCGGCTGGCACAAGTGGAAGCTGGGCTGGCTCGACAACACGCAGGTGGGGTGCGCGGCGGCGGGGGCGGGCGTGAGCGAGTACGTGCTGAGCCCGCTGTCGGCGCCCGGCACCGGCCGCAAGCTGGTCTTCGTACCGCTGTCGGACGAGTCCGGTTACGCCCTGGAAGTACGCAGCCGGACCGGCAACGACGAGGCGGTGTGCAAGCCGGGGGTGCTGGTGTACCGGGTCAGCACGGACGTCGACACGGGCCGGGGTCCGGTCACCGTCGCGGACAGCGCAAAGGACAGCGGGGGGTGTACCCGTCGCCCCAACGTGCACGCCGAACTCTCCGATGCGCCGTTCGCGGCGGGGGAGACGTTCACGGACCGGGAGCGGGGGGTGCGGGTGTCGGTGCTGGGGGTGGACGAGCTGGGCAACTACCGGGTGCGGGTGGCTCGGGGCTGAATTTCCCCCACCCCGCCCCTTCCCTGACCCCCCGGGGGGGGGCGTCCGTCGGCTGCGGACCGTGGTGGGTTGCTCGCGCAGTTCCCCGCGCCCCTGGAAGCGCCCCTGCGGGGCGCCCCGGAGATTGCCGCGCAGCGGCATCTAAGGGGCGCGGGGCTGTGACATTGTGCGGCTCCGCCGCGTGGGCGCGACCAGCGCCCACCGGCCCTCAGCCGACGGACGCCCCTCGGAGGGGGCAGGGAAGGGGTGGGGTGGGGGACTCCAAAGCCGCGGACACCTCCGCCCGAAGCTCCCGCTTCAGCACCTTCCCCGTCGCATTGCGCGGCAGCGGAACCGTCCGCAGCAGCACATGCGCGGGCACTTTGAACGCGGCCAGGACGCGCCCCGCATACGCCCGAAGCTCCTCCGGGGTCACAGGCGAAGCCACCTGCACCACCGCCGCCACCTCCTCCCCCAGCTCCGCATGCGGCGCCCCCACCACCGCGGCGTCCAGCACCGCCGGGTGCCCCTGCAGGACCGACTCGACCTCCACGCAGTAGACGTTCTCGCCGCCCCGGATCACCACGTCCTTGATCCGGTCGACGACCGCGACCCGGCCGTCCCGGGCCACCGCCAGGTCGCCGGTCCTGAACCAGCCTTCCACGAAGGCCTGTTCGGTGGCGGCGGGGTCGTTCCAGTAACCCCGCACGTTCGACTGGCCGCGCAGCCAGAGCTCGCCCACCTCGCCCTCCGGCACGTCGGCGCCGTCCTCCCCGACGACCCGCACCTCGGTGGTGGGCGTCGGGCGGCCCACGCTGTCCGGCCGGTCCCGGTACTCGGCTCCGAAGTTGGCCAGCACTCCCCCGCTGGTCTCGGTCAGCCCGTACCCGTTGCGCGGCTCCATCCGCTCCCCGTACCGCGCGGTGAGCCGCCCCACCAGGGTCGGCGGCGCCGTGGACCCGCCGGTGTTGAACATCCGCAGCGACTCCATCGGGTCGCCCGCCCGCTCGGCCTCGTCGAGGAGTTGCAGGGCGGTGGTGGGGACGCCCGCGTAGTGGGTGACGCCGTGCTCGCGGATCAGGGCGAGCGCCCGCCGGGCGTCCCATTTGCGCATCATGACCAGGGTGCCGCCCGACCCCATCACCGAGTAGAAGCCGCTGAATCCGGCGACGTGGAAGAAGGGGTAGGTCACCAGGGACACGGGGGCCGGGCCCTGCCCCGGAATCAGGCCCCGGCCGAGCGCCGACGCGGCCGCGTGGAAGCGCGGGTTCATCGCGGCCCCGGCCTGCGCGAGGTGCGTGGCGACGGCGCCCTTGGGGCGGCCGGTGGTGCCGGAGGTGTAGATGATCGTGGCGTCGTCGTCCGGTGAGACGGTCACGTCCGGCGGCCCTGCGGCGGGGTCGGCCTCGCCCAGGTCCTCGTACGCCTCGAATCCCTCCGGCAGCGGGCCCGCGCCCTCGAAGACCACGCCCCGCACCCGCGCCTTGCGCGCCCAGCCCTCGACCCTCGCCAGCCGCTCCCCGTCCACGAGCAGCACGCCGGGCGCGCAGTCGTCGAGCGCGTACGTGAGCTCCGCCTCGGTCCACCAGGCGTTCAGCGGCACCGCCACCAGGCCGGCCAGCTGCGTGGCCCAGAACGCGATGTGCCACTCGGGGAGGTTGCGCATGGCCACCACCGCGCGGTCGCCGGGCCGCAGCCCGTACGCCTCGACCAGCCGCCGGGCCAGCGCGGAGGCGGCCGCGAAGAACTCCGCGTAGGTGTGGGTGCCGCTCTCCGCCACCAGGAAGGGGCGGTCGCCGTACGCCCAAGTGACCTCCACGAACTCGCGCAGGGTCCGCGGGCCCCCGGCGTAGACGGGCACCCCGTCCGGCCCCCGCTCGACGGCGAAGGGCGCCCCGGGTGCGGTGAGGAGCGCTTCTGCGGCGGCGGGGGTGTACGGCACGGGGTGCCCTCCTGGGCGGCGGGTGCGGGTCGCGAGGCTCCCCCCAACATAAACGCCGTCCCTCTCAGCCTGCTCGGCGCGCCTTCCCCGCGAGCGGTCCCCCGCCGGAGCGGACCACTCCGGTCAGTGCCTCGGCGAGGATCCGTACACCGTCCTCGGTGAGCACGGACTCGGCGTGGAACTGCATCGAGGCGAAGCCCTGGCCGCGCAGCGCGTGGACCTCGCCCGTGTCCGGGTCGCGGCTGATCTCGATGACGCCGTGGTCGGGGTGGGTGAGCTTGTCGTCGGCGCTGCGGGCGGCGAACGTGTTGTAGAAGCCCACCCGCTCGTACGCGCCGAACAGGTCGATCTCCTTCTGGACACCCTGGTTGGGGGTGTCGCGGCGGGCCAGGCCGAGGCCGAGCAGGGTCGACAGGACCTGGTGGCTGAGGCAGACGGCCACGAACGGGCGCCGCTCGTCCAGGAGCCGGGTCACCGCGCCCCGCAGATGCGCGATCTTGGGGTGGGCGGTCTCCCGGGGGTCGCCCGGGCCGGGGCCCATGACGACCAGGTCGTGGTCCTCGGTCGCGTACGGCTCGTCGAAGCGACGGACCGTCACTTCAAGCCCCAGGGCGGCCAGTTCATGGCCGATCATCGAGGTGAAGGTGTCCTCCGCGTCCACGATCAGCACCCTGCGCCCGGCGAGCTCCTCGACGGGGGCGGCCCGCTGTCCGGGGTCGCGCAGCCAGAAGCGGGCGATGCGGTCGTTGCGCCGCTCCAGCGCCTCGCGCACCCGGGCGTGCCCGGCGAACCGCTCGACGGCGCCCGCACCGGGCGCGCCGGTGGCGTCCGCGTCGAGGGCGGCGAGGAGCCCGGCGGCCTTCGCCCGGGTCTCGGCGACCTCGCTCACCGGGTCGGAGTGGCGCACCAGGGTCGCGCCGACACCGATGCTGAGCCGCCCCTCGTCACTGATGTCGGTGGTGCGGATGAGGATGGCGGTGTCCATGGTGCGCCCGCCGTGCTCGTCCCGGCCGATGAGGGCCATGACGCCGCTGTAGTAGCCGCGCCCCTCCGGCTCGTACCGGGTGATCACCTTGCAGGCGCTCTCCAGCGGGCTGCCCGTCACGGTGGGGGCGAACATCGTCTCGCGCAGGATGTCGCGCACATCGTGGCCGGTGCGGCCCTCGATGAAGTACTCGGTGTGCGCGAGGCGGCCCATCTCCTTGAGGTACGGGCCGACGACCCGGCCGCCGCCCTCGCAGATCCGCGCCATCATCTTGAGCTCTTCGTCGACGACCATGTAGAGCTCGTCGGCCTCCTTGCGGTCGGCCAGGAAGGCCATCACGCCGGGCAGGTCGGGGCCCGCCGCCGGATAGCGGTAGGTGCCGCTGATGGGGTTCATCACTGCGGTGCCGCCGTGCAGGCTCACATGGCGCTCGGGGCTGGCGCCGACGAAGGTGCGCCCGCCGGTGTGCACCAGGAACGTCCAGTACGCGCCGGACTCCCGCTCGACCAGGCGCCGGAAGAACGACAGGGCGCTGTGCGGCGTGTAGGGCGTGATGTCCGCGACGAACGCGCGCTTGATGACGAAGTTGGCGCCCTCGCCGTTGCCGATCTCGCGCTCGATGACATCGCGCACGATCGCCGCGTAGCTGTCGTCGGCCACGTCGAAGCGGCCGTTGGTGAGGGTGACCGGCTCGTCGGGCAGCCGGCGCAGCGCCTCGGTGAGCGGCAGTTCGCCCTGCTCGGCCACGGACATGACGAGCAGCGGCTCGCCGTCGTCGGTGCTGGTGAAACCGCGCTCGGAGATCTGCCGGTACGGGACGACCGCCAGCACCTCGTGGCGGGCGCCGGGGCCGGGGGGCGCGTCGGGCAGCGGTATCCGGGCCAGCGCGTCGACGGCGGACACCTCGCCGAGCAGCACTTCGAGGACGTCGCGGCCCAACGTCTCGGGCCGGTGCAGCAGGGCGTACGCGGCGGGGCCCTGGGCGAGCACCCGGCCCAGGAGGTCCCGGTCCGAGGGGAGTGCGGCGGTCATCGGCCCGCCCCGTCCGCGGGGGCGAGCTCGGCGAGGACCGACTTGGCGGTGGTGACCACGGCGCAGCGCTCGGCCGCGTAGTTCAGGGCGAGGCGGTGGTACTGCTCGGAGAAGTCCGCGACCGCGTCGGCGACCAGGAAGGGCTGGATGTCGTTGGTGAACGCCTCCACGGCCGACATCAGCACGCCCACGTGCGCGTACACCCCGCAGATGATCAGCTGGTCGCGGCCGGCCGCGCGCATCCGCTCCAGCAGGTCCGACTTGAAGAACGCGCTGTAGCGCCACTTGGTGAACACCCAGTCGTCCGAGCCCGGTTCGAGCTCCTCGACCACCTGGCGGTCCTCCGGGGAGACCCGCATGCCCGGACCCCAGAAGTCCTTCAGCAGCCCGCGCTCCTGCTCGCTCATCCCGCCGGGCTGCGCGGTGTAGGCCACCGGGATCCCGGCCGCGGCGCAGCTCTCGCGCAGCAGCACGGCGTTGCGCACCAGGGTGCCGCCGGGCGACTGGTCCGCCGGGAAGGGCCGCAGGAAGTAGCGCTGCATGTCGTGGACGAGCAGCACCGCCCGGGCGGGGTCGACCGTCCAGGTCGCGGTGTTCGCGGGAAGGTCGCCCTCGGAGGGCATCGGATACGGATCGATGGAGGGCAGGCCCGCCATGGGTGGTCCTTTCGCTGTGCTCGCTGTGCCGGTACGTGCCGAGTCGCGCCAAGCGCTCCGCCGGAAGTGGGGTTCATCGGCTGCGGGCTGTCTGTGGCTGGTCGCTCCCCCAAGTTCTCGGCTCCGCTCGAACAGGGGGGACCTCCGTCGCGGCGGAGCCGCACATGTCACAGCCCCGCGCCCCTGAGGGGGCGCCGGCCGCGTCAGCCGAGCCAGGCCGAGGCCACCGAGACCGCCTGGCGCGGGTTGAGGCGCGGGTCGCAGAAGCTCGTGTACTTGTCGCCGACCTCGTGCAGCCGGTCGTGGTCGGTGACGCACTCGGTGACGTCGTCCGGGGTGGTCTCCAGATGGATGCCGCCGGCAGTGCCGCCCGCCGCGGTGACCGCGCGGTGGAACTCCACGACCTCCCGTACGACGGTCTTCACCAGCCGCGTCTTGAGTCCCTCGGGGCCGTTGACGGTGTTGCCGTGCATCGGGTCCGTCAGCCAGATCACCGGGTGGCCCGCCGCGCGCACCGCCGCCACCAGCGCCGGCAGCCGCTCCCCCACGGTGTCCGCGCCCATCCGGGCGATCAGCGTGAGGCGTCCGGGCACCCGCTCGGGGTCGAGCTTCTCGCACAGCGCCAGCAGGTCCGCCGAGGTCATTGCCGGGCCCACCTTGCAGGCCACCGGGTTGGCCACGGCCGCGAGCAGCGCCACATGGGCGCCGTCCACCTGCCGGGTGCGCTCGCCGATCCACGGCCAGTGGGTGGAGGTGAGCAGCAGACGGCCGTCGTCCTGGGTGCGCACCATCGGCAGTTCGTAGTCGAGCAGCAGCGCCTCGTGGCTGGTCCACACCGGCGCCTCGTGCCGTGCCCCGCGCGCCGGGCCGCTCCAGCCGAGCAGCTCCAGGATGCCGCGCGCCGACCGGTAGCCGGTCAGCATGCGGGTGGGGTCGGGCCTGCGTAACTCGGGGTCCGGTTCCGGGGCGTTGACCATGTGGCCCCGGTAGACGGGGAGTTCGACCCCGGCGACCGTCTCGGTGGGCCGGGAGCGGGGCTTGCCGTACTGGCCCGCCAGGCGTCCGACCCGCAGTACGGGCTTGTGCGAGGTCATCCGCATGACCCCGGCCAGCACATCGAGCAGCCCCACCTTGCGGGCCACGTCGCCGTGGCTGTTCTCCGCCCAGTCCTCGGCGCAGTCGCCGGACTGGACGATCTGGACCCGCCCGGCCGCGACCTCGGCCAGCCGCGCACGGAACTGGTCGACGTCGTCCGCCTCGACGAGCGGTGGCAGCGCGGCGAGCTCCTGCCTCACCCGTACGAGTTCCGCGTGGCCTTCCCAGTCCGGTTGCTGCACTGCGGGCAACGAGCGGAGGAACGTGTGGACGCTGTGCACCTGATACCTCCCAGGGGTGGCGTGGCACCGCTCACCCGAAGGGCGGATCAGCAAGCGGCCGGACGCCGAGCCTCGCCGACGGCGGGAGGAAAACCGAAGCGGGTTTCCGCGACTCCCGGAAATGCGGGCGGATTCTCGGCCCGACTTGACGGAGTGTCCCCTCCCGGGCCGCCGACCGGATCCGGCCGGGCGGGCCGCGGCGACTTGCGCGCGCACCGCGCGGCCCCTGACGCCGGGCCCGCGGTGGCGCAGTCACCATCGGGGCGCACCGTACCGCGTGGCGGCCCGCCGGGAACGGGCCCGCGGGCAGGGCCACAGTGACGAGCCACCCACGCGGCGGCGCGATGGGGTGCCCCCTGCACCTCGCCCGTTACGTCGAGTCCCGGCCATTCTCAAAACGGTGGCTTCGACCAGCCGCCCAAACAAAGCTGGAGGGGGTTTCGGTGAGCGTTCCCACCGGGAGTATGAGGTCTGTCTGGAATCGTCGCGCCGTGCCGGCGCAGCGGACTTCACCAGCGGTCATGCACGAGCGCGAGTTCATGCTCAGGGACATGAGCAATGTGCTGTTCGCGTCCTTACCGAGGCGGGACCAGCGGCACAAGGGGGAGCAGTATCTGCGCGGGCTGCTCACGGCGAAGGGGCGCCGGTCGATCAGGAACGTGGCGGCCTGTCTGGGTGATCCCACCCTGGAGCAGACCCTGCACCACTTCGTCTGCAACTCCACCTGGGAGTGGCAGCCGGTGCGCGAGGCCCTGGCCTGCTGGCTCGGCCAGGTGATCTCGCCGCAGGCCTGGGTGGTGCGGCAGATGTCGATCCCCAAGTCCGGCAGCCACTCCGTGGGTGTGGGCCGCAGTTTCGACCTCTACCGCAACCAGATGTTCCACGGCCAGCAGGCCTTCGGCGTGTGGTGCGCGTCGGAGGAGGCGGGGGCGCCGGTGAACTGGCGGCTCGTCCTGCCCGGAGCGGCGGGCGACGAGGAGGGTACGGCCGCCGGTGCGTCCGGCGGAAGGTCCTCCCGCCACACCGTTGAGACGCCCGAGGAGTGCGCCACCACCGCGGCGCTGGAGTTCGCGGGCCTGCACGGCGCCCCGCTGCTCCCCGTGGTGCTCGATCTGCCGGTGCGCGATCCCGGGGCGCTGGTACGGCGGTTCGGCGCGGCCGGGGTGCCGGTGCTGGCGCGCGTCGGGGCGGGCGCCCTGTTCAGCGTGGAGGAGCCCGCCCTGGCCCGGTTCGGCACGGGCCCGCTGCCGGTGCAGCGGATCCTCGACTCGGTGAAGGGGCGCCGTCAGCGGGTCGGCAGGTTCGACCCGGGCGCGCCCTCGGGCGTACGGCACGCTCCGGCGGTCAAGGTACGGGTGGGGCTGCCGGGCGGGACGCCCGTGTTCCGGGACGCCCGCGAGGGCGGGCTCGCGCTGGTCGGGGAGTGGGAGGACCAGCACCGGGCGCCCACCCAGCTGTGGCTCACCAACATGGCCGGCGTGCCCACGTCCACGCTGCTGAGCCTGACCCGGCTGGCCGACCGGGTCGGCCGGGACCTCGCGGACCACGGGGACCGGTCGGGGCTGCGGGACTTCGAGGGGCGGTCCCTGCGCGGCTGGCACTGCCATATGACGCTGGCCTCGGCGGCCCACGCCCTGGAGGTCCTGACCGCGAGCCGCAGGCGGGCCGAGGGCTACTTCCCCAAGGTGTCCTGAGGGCCGGCAACGGCCTCCCGCCGGCCGAGGACCGCCTCGCGCCGGCGGCGCAGGACGTCCCGGGCGCGCAGCAGCCGTAGCGCCAGCTGGGCTTCGGTCGCGCGCTCGGGCTGCTGCCAGCCGGGGCCGAGCAGCTCGGTGATGCGCTCCAGGCGGCGGGTCACCGTGTTGGGGTGGACGTGCAGACCGCCCGCCGCGCGGGTCGGGCTGCTGCCCGCGGCGAAGTACGCCTCCATCGTCGCCACCAGGTGCGTCATGCGCTCGGTGTCGTGGTCGAGCACCGGCCCGATGACCGAGGCGACGAACCCGTCGACGTCGTGGTCGTCGGAGAGCAGCAGCCCGAGGAAGCCCAGGTCGTCGATGGACGCGGCGCTCCCCGCGCCGTCGAGCGCGATCACCGCGTCGAAGCAGCGCAGCGCCTCCTGGTACACCTGGGCCACCGCGGCGAGCGAGGCGGCGGGCCCCGCCGAGGCCACCGTGACGGGCTCGGCGAGCAGCGGCGACAGCTCGCCGGACACCGCACGGGCGACGGCCGAGGCGTCAGTGCCGGGCAGCAGCAGCACGATGTCGCCCTCGTGCACCTTCATCAGACCGGAACTGCGGTACGCGTACGACGAGGACCACACCACCGCCTTGCCGTGCTCCCCGCCCTCCGGCCGGGCCACCACCACGACGTGCGGCGCGTCCGAGTCGATGCCCAGCTGGTGGGCCTGGCGGGCGAGTTGGCCGGGCGACTGGGTCACGGCGGTCAGCAGCCCGTCGAAGAACTCGTCGCGCAGCGGCCCCTCGGCCACGGCCGTGCTGCGCCGCATCACGAGCAGCAGCGCCGCCGTCTGACCCACCGAGCCGAGGAAGTCCCGCTCGTCCCCGGTGAGCGGCCGGTCGGTCCGCAGCAGCACCAGGCCGCGCTCCACACCCGAGCCGACGGGGGCCGCCCAGACGTTCTCCGCGAGCTCCACCGGGCCGCCCGCCGCATGCGCCTCCAGGGCGGCCTCGCGCGTCCGCGCCTCGTCGAGCCCAGGAGGCTCCCCGGCGCAGGCGAGGGTGCGCCCGCAGCCGTCGCTCACCACGAGCCCGGCGTCCAGGGTCCCGGCGGCGGCCTTCGCGAGCTCGTGCAGATCGCCGCCGCCCAGCACCAGGCCGACCAGCGCGGCCAGCGCCCCGGACAGCTGCCGGGTCCGCGCGATGGTGGCCTGCGCGCGGACGCCCGCAGCCTCCAGCTCGGCGATCTCCTTCCGGGAGCGGTCCAGGAGGCGGGCCTTCTCCAGGGCGACCGCGGCGAAGTCCGCCAGGTACCGCATGAAGCTGATCTCGTCGGGCGTGAAGTGCCGCACGACCCGGTCCGCCCCGTACAACGCCCCTATGGGCACGCCGCTCTGGCGGATCGGCACCACCATGATGGCGTGCAGCCCCTCGGCCCGTACGACCGCGTCGAGCTGCTCGCCGTGCGGGATGCGGTCGTCGTTGAGGTAGTCCGCGGTCCAGTAGGGCGCGCCCGACTCCTGCGCCATCTCGCCCAGGCCCCGGCTCTCCTCGACCACGAGCCCCACGTTGAGCGAGGTGGTGTCGCCGTCCGAACTGTGTACGTACGAGCCGCCGCCGGGCCTGCGCAGGCTGATGTAGGCCATGTCGAACCCGAGCAGTCTTCGAGCGCGGCTCGTGATGACCTTGAGCAGGGTGTCGGGGTCATAGGGGATCGTCATGTCGTGGACCGTGTTGACCAAGTCGGCCATCACCGACTCGCGCTGCCGGCGCTGATGACTGGAGGCCTGGATTTTCAGGGCGAGACGGGTCGCTCTTTCGAGTTCCTCCAGCGGCAGCCTGGGCAGGTTTTCGCGGCGGGCGCGGTCGAGCAACTCCTGAAAGTGCCCGGGGGGTGAATCCAGTGCGAGCAGTTCCAGAACGGCCAGCGCCGGGGCATCCGCTAATGCCTTGTCATCCACCATGCCGCCGCCCCCCATAGGCTCGAAACAGGGCGCAAGCCCTCATCGAACTTACGTTCCTCCGTAGGGTGGGTCAAGTTGCTGACCAGCGGAGGGCACCACCCCGAGCGGGGCCCGATGCGGAACGAATTGGGGGCGGGATGACCGAAATCAAGAACTATCTGCGATCACTGGAGCGAAGCCGTGCGGCGCTGCTGCGCGAGGACCGGCCGCGCACCTTCGCACTGGCCGGACGCGAGTGGGATCTGCTGGACGGTGTGTTCGCACCGCCGTTCTCCGCGTCGACCGGGGCGGCCATGGAGCTGCTCGGGCTCACCGGCCCGGAGCGGGCGCCCTGGCACGGCTCCCTACTGGAGGTGGGCAGCGGGACCGGGGTGATCGCCGTCTGCGCCGCGCTGGCGGGCGCCGGCCGGGTGACGGCCCTGGACATCAACGAACAGGCCGTACGCAACACGCAGATGAACGCGCACCGGCACGGTGTCGCGGACCGACTGACCGCCGTGCACAGCGACCTGTTCGACGCGCTCGGGGCCGACGAACGCTACGACACCGTCTACTGGCACTCCAACTTCGTGCTCGCCCCGCCCACGTACCGCCACGAGACGGTCCACGAGCAGGCCTATGTGGACCCGGGCTACCGTGCCCACCGTCGCTATCTCGCCGGAGCCCCGGCCTTCGCGGCCGACGGGGGGAGGGTGCTGCTGCACTTCAGCGACCGCGGGGACATCGACGCACTGCACGAGATCGCGGAGGAGTGCGGCCGCGCTCTCCATGTGCTGGGCAGCCGCAGCATCGGCGAGGGCGAGGAGACGGTCGAGCACATTCTCTACGAAATAACAGCGCCATGAAGCGAGTTGTGCGCACCCTGCTAATCGACAACTATGACTCTTTCACCTTCAATCTTTACCACTCGCTCGCCCGGGCGGGCGGCGCGGAACCGGTGGTAATCCGCAATGACGATCCGGCGTGGGATTCGGCGCGGCTCTCGGAATTCGACAATGTGGTGCTTTCCCCGGGGCCCGGACACCCCGGTCGCGCGGCCGACTTCGGCATTTGCCGGGACATCGTCGAACGCACGGAGATTCCGCTTCTCGGGATCTGCCTCGGCCACCAGGGAACGGCGCTGCTGCACGGCGCCACGGTAGGCCTTGCCCCCGAGCCGCGCCACGGCCGCACCTCTCCCGTACTGCACACGGGAGAGGACCTGTTCAGGGGTGTCCCCTCGCCCTTCGACGCGGTGCGCTACCACTCGCTGACCGTGACCGGCCTTCCGGACGCGATGGAGGCGGTGGCCTGGACGGCGGACGGCGTCCTGATGGGCCACCGCCACCGGCACCGGCCGCTGTGGGGGCTCCAGTTCCACCCGGAGTCGGTCCTGACCGAGTACGGCGATGAACTCCTGGCGAATTTCACGGAGTTGACGAGGGAGTGGCACCGCGTGCGGGGCACGGCAGCGCCCCGCGGCGCCCTGCCGCGTACCGCGGAAGCCACGAGTGCGGCGGAGCCGGACGAGGCCGCGCCGCGCAAACTGCGTGTCCTGGAAGAGCGGCTGCGCACCCGCTGGAGCGACGAGGCCGCGTTCCACCGGGTGTTCGGCCGCAGCGCCAACGCCTTCTGGCTGGACAGCAGTCGGCCCGACGGCGACGCGGGTCGCTTCTCCGTCCTGGGCGACGCGGCGGGCCCGCTCGCCCGGGTGGCCCGCGCCGACGCGCACGGCGGCACCGTCACAATGGAGTGCGCGGCGGGACGGCGGACCGTGACCGCCGACTTCCTGGACTGGCTGGATCAGGACCTGAGGGGCATTCGCGCCGAACTCCCCGACCTGCCCTTCGACTTCGCCCTGGGCTGGGTCGGCTATCTCGGCTACGAGCTGAAGGCGCAGTGCGGCGGCGAGGCCGTCCACCGCTCCGAGGACCCCGACGCCGCCCTGGTCTTCGCCGACCGCGCGGTGGTCCTCGACCACCTCACCGGCCTCACCCACCTCCTCGCGCTCGCCGAGGACGGGGACGAGGACGCGGCCCACGCCTGGCTGCGCGCCACGGCGCAGGAGCTGGAGTCGGTGGCGGGCGAGGAACTGGCCGAACCCGACGCCCCGGCCGCGCGCTCCACCATCCGGCTGCGGCACGGCCGGGACGCCTATCTGCACCTCATCGACGCCTGCCAGGAGGAGATCGCGGCGGGCGAGACCTACGAGGTCTGTCTGACGAACCAGGCGGAGGCCGCGTTCGAGGGCGACCCGTGGGAGGCGTACCGGCTGCTGCGCCGCGTCAGCCCGGCCCCGTACGGCGCACTGCTGCGGTTCGGGCGGCTCGCTGTGCTCAGCACCTCGCCCGAGCGGTTCCTGCGGGTGGACGCGGACGGCACGGCGACCTCCAAGCCCATCAAGGGCACCCGGCCGCGCGGGGCGACGCCCGGGCAGGACGCGGCGATCGTGGCGCAGCTGCGCGCGGACGAGAAGGACCGGGCGGAGAACCTGATGATCGTGGACCTGGTCCGCAACGACCTCGGCCGCAACGCCGAGATCGGTTCGGTCGAGGTGCCGCGCCTCTTCGACGTCGAGACGTACGCCACCGTCCACCAGCTGGTGAGCACGGTACGGGCCCGGCTGCGCCCGGACCGCAGCGCGGTGGACTGTGTGCGCGCCGCGTTCCCGGCGGGCTCGATGACCGGCGCCCCCAAGATCCGGACCATGCGCCTGATCGACGGTCTGGAGGCGGGGCCCCGGGGCGTCTACTCCGGGGCCATCGGCTACTTCTCGCTCTCCGGCGCCGCCGATCTGAGCGTGGCGATCCGTACGGCGGTGATCACCCCGGGCCGGGTCCGCTACGGGGTCGGCGGGGCGATCGTCGCGCTGTCCGACGCGGAGGCCGAGTTCGAGGAGACGGCGGTCAAGTCGGCCCCGCTGCTCGCGCTGACCGGCGCGGCTTTCCCGGGCCGGCGGCCTTAGCGGGTGGCGGGCACGGCTGCCTCCGGAGTGGCGGGTGCAGGGAGCGCGGCGAGGCTCGCCGCGATCTCGTCGGCGCGCCGGGTGAAGGCGGCGACGGCGCTGACGAAGTAGTACGCGCCGCGCGTCAGTTCGCCGAGGACGAAGAGGTGCTCGTCGGCCTCTCCGGACGCGCCGAGGGCCCTGCCGGTCGCCTCGTCGACCCGGATGCCGCCGTGCGGGTGGTCGGCGAGGACACCGGAGGTACGGGCCAGCCCCAGGAGCCCGCCGGCCGACGGCGGTTCGGGCCGGTAGACCGAGGTGACCGCGTTGACCACCAGATCGGCGCGGTCGTCCCCGCCGTCTTCGCCGCCCTCGTACCGCACCAGGAAGCCCTCGCCGTCCCGCTCGACCGAGGCGACCCCGGCGCGCACCCGCAGCCGCTTCTCGTCGCACAGCTCGACCAGCTTGACCGCGGTGGACCGCGGGATGGGCGAGGCGAAGCTCCACAGCCGGGAGTGCAGGGCGCTCAGCACCTGCTCCTTGTCGCTCTCGTGCAGCGCCAGCCACAGGTCCTGGCCGATGTCGATGACCGCGCGCTGGAGCAGCTGGGTGCCGATGTCGGACGAGAGGGCGTCGTCGAGCTGGCGGCGCAGCCGCTCCTCGGCGGGGGCCGGGTCCATGAGGTCGGCGGTGATCGCCGCGAAGTCGCCGCCCGCCGCCTCGACTTCCTCCCGCGCGAGCGCCGCGATGTCCGCGAGCCGCAGCGGCCTGGGCAGCGCCGCGAGCCGCTCGGCGGTCAGCACGGCCGGCCGCACGGGCGCGGCCCTGCGGCGCACCGAGGGCAGCAGTCCGGACCGGGAGGCCAGGGTGACGCGCCCCCGGTGGCCGAAGGCGCGCAGGGCCATCAGCACATCGGTGGCGATCATGCCGGAGCCGATGACCGCGATCTCGGCGTCCTGCGGGACCCCGGCCAGCGCATCCCGCAGGGGGTACGGGTCGTCGATGTAGCCGGGGGTGCCGCGTAGCCCGTACGCGTCGTCGTCGGCGCGGCCGCCGACGCACAGCACCGCGTGGTCCACCCGCACGCTTCCGCTCGCGTGACGGATGACGACGCCGTCCCCGTCGCGCTCGACGCCGGTGGCCGTCTGCTCGACCGAGCGCACGCTCCACCCGGCCGCGCGCAGCCTCTCCAGGGCCTCCTCGACCCCGTCCTCCAGGTAGTCCCCGTAGACCGGCCGGGACAGGAAGCGGTGCACACCGCGCTCGTCCGGGTGCACGGCCAGGCCCCTGGCCTCGGCCCATCGCACGCCGTGCTCCGGGTCGTTGAGGTACAGGGACATGCCGATCATCGGCCCGTTGGCGAGGACCGCCTCGGTGTCGCGCTGGTAGGCACGGCCGCGCCAGCGGCCCTCGGGCCGGTCGACGAGGACCAGCTCGCCCGGCCCGGTGAACTGCTCGGCCCGGGCGGCGAGCGCGGCCACCAGAGTCGCCCCCACGGTTCCGCATCCGATCACGCCGATGCTGGGCATGTGGTGCTCCTTTCCTGAAGCGGGGTCACGGGTTCAGCGGGCGCCGGCCGGAGCCGGGGGGATGTTGTGGTAGCCGCGGAACACGTTCCCGGGGTCGTACACGGCCTTCAGCGCGGTCAGCCGCTCGTAGTCCGCCTCGTCGTAGCAGGCCCTCAGCTGCCCGGCCGTGACGGGGCCGCCGAGCAGGAAGTTCGGCGCGACACCGAGGACCCGGTCGCCGAGGAGGGCGTAGACCCGCTCGTGTCCGGCCCGCTCGGCGGCGGCCGCGGCATCCCCCGCCCCGGGGGCGATACGGCTCAGGACCCGCACCATGAAGCGGGCGTCGCGATGGCCGACCGACGAGGGCACGGCGGGCCGGCGGGCGAGGGCGCCGCCCATGTGGTTGATCTGGACGACGCAGTTCATGCCGGAGCCCGGCCCGGTCAGCTCCAGGATGCGCCCGGCCGTCACCACGTCGAGGCTGTCCAGCAGGACGTTGGTGCCGTAGTACGCCATCGGGGTCGGCGGGTCGCGGTAGATGGAGTCCGAGTCGGTGTACGGCATCTCCGTGAGCGTGTCGAGCACGCAGGGGCCGATGGAGCGCAGCGGCGCGACCGCCGCCGCGCCGTCGGACGCGCTGCCGGTGTGGGCGATCCGGATGTGCGCGGTGTACCGGCCTCGTACGGGCACGGGCACCGCGGGCTTGTCCGGGAAGGGCACCAGACCGATCGAGGAGGTCATCTCCTCGCCCTGGCTCTCCGTCCACTCCAGCCAGGTGCGCAGGGCGTCGGGCACGTACTGCTCGGCGAAGTACAGTCCGCCGCCGTAGATCCGGGGCTGGCGGACCAGCTCCAGGTCCAGCGAGGTGACGACGCCGAAGTTGCCGCCGGCCCCGCGCAGCGCCCAGAACAGATCCGGGTCGCTTCCCGAGGTGACGTGCCGGAGCTCGCCGTCGGCGGTGACGATCTCGGCCGCGGTGATCCGGTCGGCGGCGAAGCCGTGGGTGCGGGCCAGCAGGCCGATGCCGCCCTCGACCGTGTAGCCGACCGCGCCGACGCCGAGCGTGCTGCCGGACAGCGGCGCGAGCCCGTGCAGCGCCGCCTCCCGGATCACGTCGCCCCAGGGGGTCCCCGCCTGGATCCGGGCGATGCGGCTGTCCGGGTCGACCTGGACGCCGCGCATCCGTGCGGTGGTCACCAGGACGCCGCCGGTGCGGTCGCCGGGCAGGCCGTGGCCGGTGGACTGCACCGCGAGGGGCAGACCGCGCCCGGCGGCCAGCCGGACGGCGGCGCGGACGTCGTCCGGCCCCGTCGCGCCGACCACGACGTCCGGCCGCTGGCCGAACCCGAGCTGATAGGCGGCGACTTCGTCGTCGTAACCCGCCGACTCCTGGCCGAGGACCGGACCTTCGCTCGCGATGTCCGCGGGCACGCTCACTGGACAGCCTCTCTACACATAGATCGTGCCGCGGGCGAGGACCGCACCGTGACCGCCGACGTGCACCGCGCCGACCCGGTCGCCCTCGCCCTCGGCGTTCGCGTACATGGGGGACGGCCGGCCCATCTCGACGCCCTGGAGGATCTCCAGGTCCTGGCCGTAGGCGGCGAGGCCGTGGCGCGCCAGGTGGATCGCCATCGGCCCGGCCGCGGAGCCGGTCGCCGCGTCCTCGACGACGCCGTACGCCGGGGAGAACATCCGGGACCGCCAGTGCGTGCCGGAGCCCGCGAAGCAGTAGGCCGACATGTCGGGGAAGGCGCGCAGCGCGTTGTGGTCCGGGGTCAGGGCGGAGAGCGCCTCGACGCTCTCCAGGCCGACCAACACATGCCGGGGCCCGTTCCGATAGGCCTCGACGGGCGTGACCGACGCCTCCAGGCCGAGCGCCGCGAGCAGTTCCTCCGTGTGCTCGTACGGCTCCCAGACAGGGGTGGGCTGGAGCATCCGTACGGAGGTGGCGTCGTCGTCGTGGACCAGCTCGAAGGGGATGGCGCCCATGGCGGTCTCAAGCAGCAGCCGCTCCGCCTTGCGCGGGCGCCCGATGGCGACCGCCGTGCCCAGGATCGGATGCCCGGCGAACGGAAGCTCGTTGACCGGCGTGAAGATCCGGATGCGTGCGTCGCCGCCCTGCTCGGCCGGGAGCACGAAGGTGCACTCGGAGAGGTTCATCTCCTTGGCGATCCGCTGCATCGCCTCGGCCGGAAGGTCCCCGGCGTCGAAGAACACGGCCACCGGATTGCCTTCGAGCGGGGTACGCGAGAAGGCGTCCACCACCGTGTACTCATGCATCAGGTGGGGATTCCTTCGCGCTTCACCGACGGAACCGGGATTCCCAGGGCGCGCAGCTGCTGGTTCGGGTTCATGAACTCCCGCTCCAGCTTGATCTTCCCGTTCTCGAACTCGAAGGAATGGAGGAAGTGGTTGCGGTAGTACCCCTCGGGGTAACCCGGAAAAAGGATCTTTCCTTCGCCGTCGCACTCCACCCAGAACCGGTTCGGGTCCTGCGTCTCGAAGATCTCGACATTGGTCCACACCCAGTCCGGGAAGCACTTCAGCGACCACACCGCGTGCTCGCCGAGGGTGTCGCGGCCGCGGATGGCGATGGGCTCGCCGGTGTCGGTGGTCCACAGGCCGCCGACGCCGTCCTCGGTGAACAGCAGATGGCGCTTCAGCCGGTCCTCACCGCGGCAGTTCATGTACTGCTCGACGATGGCGCGGTTGTTCCTGCGGAGCTCCGCGTCGTCCTGGAACGCCTGCGGCTGGGTGGTCTCCGACATCGCTCGTCCTCCAAGTGCTGCGTCTGCGTGTACGTGCCGGTGGCCCGGGGTCCTGTCCTGCTGCGACCCTGTTCCGGGGCCCGGCGCACTGGCAACCGAGTACCGGGGACTTTGGCAAGTACCGGCGAGAGAGCACGCGGACCTGACGGAGTCCGGCCGGCCGGTCCCGCCCGGCACCGTTCCGGTCTCAGCGCGCCTGGGGCAGCCGGGCGCGGGCGTGGGCGATGAGCGCGGCCCCGGCGGGGCTGGTCGGGCCGCCGGTGCGCCAGGCGAGGGCGAGGCTGCCGTGGATGCTCGGCCGGTCGATCTCGACGAGGTCGACCTCCGCCTCGTTGGCGCGGGCCAGCGACGCCGGGATGAGGGCCACGCCGAGGCCCCGCCCGGCGAGTTGGGCCAGGACGTGCGGGTCGGCGGCCTCGAAGGCGATGTGCGGCCGGAACCCCGCCCCCGCGCACGCCGCCTCCACGACACTGCGCAGCCCCGTCCCCTGGGTGAGGCAGATCAGGGCGCGGTCGGCGAGCTCGGCGAGGCCGACGCGCCCCCGGCCGGCCAGCGGGTCCTGGTGGCCGACGGCGGCGACCAGCGGCTCGTTGACGATGTCGTAGAGGGTGATGCCGGGCGGGCGGGTGCCGGTGCGGCCGATCACCGCGAGATCGATGCGGCCCGCGTGCAGGGCCTCCACGAGGTGCTCGGAGCTGTCCTCGGTCAGCCCGATCTCCACCCCCGAGTGCGCCTCGTGGAACGACGCGAGGAGCCCCGGCAGGTCGATGGTCTTGCCCATGGAGATGACGGTGCCGATGGTGACCCGGCCCCGTACCAGACCGCTGAGTTCGTCGACCGTCTGGCGGACCGCGGCGAGCGCGGCGAGCGCGGCCCGCGCGTGCGGCAGGACGGAGGTGCCGACCGGGGTGAGCCTGACCGTACGGCTGGAGCGGTCGAGCAGGTCGTGACCCAGCTCCCGCTCCAGTTTGCGCACTTGGGCGCTGACTCCCGGCTGGGCGACGTGCAGGGCGTCGGCCGCCTTGGTGAAGCTCGCCAGCTCGGCGACGGTGACGAAATACTCCAGCTGACGCAGCTCCATAACCGCTGATTATAGTTCGCAGAAAATGTAGATGTTGGACTTCTACATACGGACGGGCGCAGAGTGGACTCACCCGAAAAAGGGAACCACCAGAGCCGGAACGCCGACCGAGCGGCTACGTGTCGAGAGGACCGTCCGATGGCCCAACACCCCACCCAGCCGCGCGCGTTCACGTCTCCGACCACACGGGCGGTGGTCGAGGCGTTCTTCGCCCGGCAGCGCGCCGGGGACCACACGGGCCTGCTCGACCTCTTCGCGGACCGGGTCGACTTCTTCGCGCCCGGTGCCGCGAACGCCGGCGCGCTCGGCCCCGGCTCCACCCGTTCGGACATCTCCCTCTTCTTCTCGACGCTGGGCAAGGTCCTCGTACCCGACCGGGACTTCCTGGTTCTGGGCCAGGACGCGGTCGTCACCGGGTTCGCCCGCTGCGACACGAGCCTGAACCCGATCGCGATGCACTTCACGGTGGTCGGGGCGAAGATCGGCCGCTGCCACCTGACAGAGGTCAGCACGAGGCTCTGAGGTTCTGAGCTCTGTTTTCCGAGCTCCGGTCCGTGGCATTGGGCTGCGACTCCGGGCTCATGGCTCTGCCCGACACGGAGCCGCCGCACACCCCCTCCCCTGACTGGCCGTCAGTTTCCTCTCCCCCACCGCCCCGACGAGGACGGCTTCCCGGGGACGTAAAGGAGTACTCAGTGAATGCCACGACCACGGCGAGGGGCGGTCGCGACAGCCGCGCCGCCACCATCGTCATGGCCTGCGTGGGTGTGTTCGTCGCCTACCTGCCGGTCACCACGGTCTCGGTGAGCCTGCCGACGATCCAGCGCAGCCTCGGCGCCTCGACCGCCGACCTGTCCTGGGTCACCGATGCCTTCGTGCTGCCGATGGCGGCGCTGATCCTCACCGCCGGAGTCGTCGGTGACGTACACGGTCGCCGCAAGGTCTTCCAGGCCGGGCTCGCCTTCTGTGCGACAGGCGCGGCGATAGCCCTGAGCGCCGACGGTCTCGACAGCGTCGAAGTCCTGTGGGCCGGGCAGGCGTTCGCGGGGATCGGGGCCGCCGCCCTGCTGCCCGCCTCCCTCGGACTGATCAGCCACGCGGTGCCGGATCCGCGCGAGCGCTCCAAGTACGTCAGCCTGTGGACCGCGTCCCTGATGGGCGCGCTGGCCGTCGGCCCGATGATCTCCGGCCTGATCCTGGAGAACGCCGCCTGGCGCTGGATCTTCCTGGCCCCCATCCCGGCGTCGCTGCTGACCATGGCGGCGGCCGCCCGGTACGTGGCGGACTCGCGCGCCGCCGGGGCCCGCAGGCTCGACTGGCCGGGCCAGATCACGGCGGCGGTCGCGATCACGGCGCTGGTGTACGCGGTGATCGAGGGCGGCGGGGGCTCGTTCACCGAGACCCGCGTACTGGTGGCGCTGGCGTTGTCGGCGGCGTCACTGGTGGCTTTCGTCATCACTGAGCTGCGCAGCGACAGCCCCATGCTGGACCTGAAGCTGTTCCGCTCCGCCGCGTTCAGCGCCACGGCCCTGGTCGCGATGATCAGCTTCCTCGGCCTGATCGGCTTCATCTTCGTCCTCAGCCTGTACCTGGGGCAGGTGCAGCAGCTGGGCACGCTGGACGCGGGCTACCGGATGCTGATGTTCACGGTCCCCGCGATGGTGGCGGGACCGATCTTCGGCCAGATCATGCACCGGGTGTCTGCGCGGATCCTGATAACGACGGGCCTGCTGCTGGCGACAGGTTCTCTGCTCTCCCTGACGTCGATGGACGCGGACACGTCGTTCACGGCCCTGGCCTGGCGCCTGACGATCCTCGGCATCGGCTTCGGCGCGGTCTTCGCCCCGATGACGGCGACGGCGATCAACTCCGTACCGCAGCAGCTCGCGGGCATGGCGGCGGCGGGCAGCAACGCGTTCCGCCAGGTCGGGGCGGCGCTGGGCCCGGCCCTGATGAGCGCGCTGCTCACCACCAAGGTGGGCGACGCCCTGCCGGGCCACCTGTCGGACGCCGGTCTCAGCGCGGACGCGCGGCACCGGGTGACCGGCGCGGTCGACAGCGGGGGCTTCGGCGCGGTCCACGCGATCGACCTCGGCGCGGACACGCCCCGGATGCTGCACGCGTTCAGCCAGGCGTTCCTCGACGGGATCCACCTGTGCCTGACCATCTCGGCGGCGGTGATGCTGCTGGCGGCGGTGGTCAGCGCGGTCCTGCTGCGCCGCCCGCGCCCGTCGGCTGCGGCGCCGACGGCGACGCCGCAGCCTCTCCGGGAGGAGCCGGCGCTGAACCGCTGACGCGGCCGACGTATCGAAGGGGCCTGACCCCACGGCTCAGGGCCCTCCGGCGGGGCGGCGCGCTCCCGGCCTTCCTTCCCGGGAGGCGCCCACACCCCGCCCCACAGACGGCGGGCGGACCGGTACACCCCCGCACCGGCCCGCCCGCCCCCGCCGTCCCAGCGCCATCCGCTACCCTGTCCTGGGCTGCCCACCACGGGCGACCCGGACGCGCCTCCGTAGCTCAGGGGATAGAGCACCGCTCTCCTAAAGCGGGTGTCGCAGGTTCGAATCCTGCCGGGGGCACAGAGAAACACCAGGTCAGAGGCCCTTCCGTCCGGCGGACGGAAGGGCTCCTGCGCTTGCGGCACACATATGGCACACATGCCGTGCTCGCGGATGGTGGGGAGCTGTGCAGGATGCCCGCCAAGGATGAGCCGGCCCGGCGCCGGGCACGAGAAGTTGATCGACCGGCTTGAGTCGATGATGCGGGCCGCACGCAGGTCCAAGCCCTGTACGAGTCTTGGGGATACACCGAGGCCGACGAGCAACAGCCGTTCGCCGACTCCCCCGTGTACGCGGTCACGGTCAAGGACCTTCGCGGCTGAGCGCGGCGCCTTCGGCCCGCTGCCACACACCACCGGAGGAACCAGCGAAGCGGTTCCTCCGGTGGTGTGTGCAGACTTCCATCAACGGCTGGTGGTCACCCGCTGAGGATCTGACGCTTCTGGTCCTCGAACTCCGTTTCCGTCAGCACGCCCTGTGCTTTCAGTTCGCCCAGCTCCTTGAGCATGGCGATCTTGTCTTCTGTTGATGTTGATGTTGATGCTGATGCTGATGCGGCCGGAGGCTGCGCGGGTGCGGTCTGCTGTGCGTCCTGCTGAGCCCACCGGCCCGCCTGCCTCCGGGACACGCGGTTCGACACGGCCGTCGCCGTACCGGCTACGACAGCGGTGCGGGCGACGCCGCGAATGAGACCGGGCATGTCGCACCTCCTGTGATCTTCATACTGTTCACGGCCGAGTGCCGGCCGCGGCTTCCGCCGAGTCGAGTGCCGCGATGACGTCCTGTACGGGGATCCTTCCGACGGCCACCAGTCGGGCGCCGCTACGCCTCAGGGCTCGGGCGAATGGTGCGGCCCAGCGGTTCTCGTACATCGCAATGGCGGCCGTACTCCCGGGGTCGATCGCCTCACCTGCCTCTTCGATGTCGTCCTGACCGAGCAGTCCGGAAGTGGCTCCGTCGAATACGGCGAGGTTCGTGCTTCCGTCCCGGGTGAGATCCGCCATGTCGATCGCCGTGACGGAGCCGTCGGCGTCCTTGCGGACGAATGCGAGGTCGAGGATCCGGATCAGGCCCCGGTCGACCAGGTCGACGAGGTACGGAAGGGCCTCGCCGGTGGGGCTCTTGCCCGGGTACTCGACCACCAGGTAGTCGATGGGGCCCACGTCGTCGAATTCGTCGCTTTCGCTTCTCAAGGCATTTCCTCCCGATGCGGAGAACTCGGCGCCCGGCCTCGGCCGGGCGCTCCGATGCTGTGGCCGCGAGGACGAAGAGGTAAGGACCACCCCTCATCCAGTGCACCACCCGACCGGGGGATGCGCATGTTGGTCAGGGCGGCAGTTCCCCCGTACCCGAGGGCCGCCACCGGCCAGGGGTACCGCAGGCCGCGTGGCGTGGGCGGGCTGGGCACAGCTCGAACGCGTCTCCGGAAAGCGGGGCTGGAGCTACCGCTCGGAGAACTGCTCGCGGCGGCCACGGGGCGCGGGGTCCGGCTCGAAGTCGATCGCTGCTTCCCCTTCCCCGGGATGCGGGGTGGGCGGCGGACAGGACGTCCCACCGCTTGGCAATGCGCCGTCCTCACGCCCTGGTTATGGTGGCAGGAAGAGATAACGCAAAAACGCATCTCTGACCGGCTCATGGTCGGTGATGGAGCGGGTGGCGACCAAGGACCGCATCAACCGTCACCGCGGGAGCCCCCGCCCAGCGCAGGGTGGAGCCCTGCTCGCGGCCGCGAAGGCGGCTGACGAAGGTGTGTTGAACCGCCCCGCCCCAACAACTTCCTCCCTGCCAGGTGTTGGCATACGACCGCGCAATACATCCTTGGACATCCGGTATCGCCGGTCTTGGTTGTCAGACACCAGGCATGCCCTCAGGCATCACGGTCAAGCGCTCCACCAGTTCGGTGAGCCCGACGAAGACCGCGACTTCCCCACCGCGTGCCGCCTCCGAGTGTCGCCCGGACAGCCGACCGGCTGTGAGCATGCCGCGAACTCACGTCGACGCCTCGACAAGTGACACTCCAGCCGGAGCCGGCCGGCCGGCTCCGGTGTCATTCGCCCCACGTCGGGGTTGTCCCGCGCGTCGTCACTCCGCAAGCCGAAGGAAGACCCGGATGGATTCCTCTGGTGGTTCGTCGTCAGCTGCAGCAGGTCGTGACGGGCCAGGTCGTGACGGGCCGGTCGCCGGCGGTCCTGCTCCGAGCGTCGCGGAACGGGACGCGTACGAACGGCTGCGCAAGGCGGCCGGGGTGCGTCACCGGCGCCCGCGCTGTTCGACTACCGGCATCCTCGCCGCGGCCTCCGGCACAGCCGGACACCGACCGCCGGCGACCGGCCGTCATCCGCCCCGGGTGATGCAGGTCGGTATGCGTCGGGGCTCTCCAACAGACGCATGTCACCCCAACCGCCAGAACCAGGAAAGGAGCCTGAGATGGCTGAACAACCGACAGGAGCGGGCGGCGTCGCCGCCCTCGCCGAGGCGAACGCGCCTGTTTTCGAGACGCTCGTCCAGATGACGCTCGACACCTTCGAGCGGTCCGGGCTGGATCAGGAGACGTATCTGCTGGCACGCATCGCGGCTCTGGTCGCCATGGACGCCTCGCCTCCCTCGTACCTGCTCAACGTCGGCACCGCCGCGGAAGCCGGCGTGCCGCTGGAGAAGATCCAAGGAACGCTCGTGGCCATAGCCCCCGTGGTGGGCAGCGCGCGTGTCGTGTCCGCCGCCCGCGCCATCGGCGACGCCTTCGGGCTGGAACTCCCCGAAGAGGAGGGGTGACGACCGGCACGGCCGGGGCGGCGAGCCCCGGCCGGGCCCGGCAACGGCCCTTCCTCCACACGCACCGCGACCTCGGCACGGATGACACCACAGAGGAGAAGCAATGGGCAGCAATGTGAACCTGGCCTACGACTACCCGGTCCTCGGGGCCTTCTGGACGGTCATGTGGATCTTCCTGTGGGTCATGTGGGTCTTCCTTCTGTTCCGCGTCGTCGTCGACATCTTCCGCGACGACACCATGAGCGGATGGACCAAGACGGGATGGCTGGTCTTCACGATCGTCCTCCCCTTCCTCGGCGTCTTCGTCTACGTCGTCGCCCGCGGCAAGGACATGGGCAGGCGTGAACAGGAGCACGCCCGGGCCAAGTTGGAGGAGACGGAGCGCTACATCCGCGAGACCGTCGGCGCAACCGGACCGGCCAGCGAGGTGGCCCAGCTCGCCAAGCTCTCGGAGATCCGGGCGCGCGGCGACATCTCCGAAGAGGAGTTCCGCCGGGCCAAGGAGAAGGTCCTCCATACCTGATCGGGGGCTGCGAGCGGCCCATCGGACGATTTCGCCGGTCGGCTCGCAGGTCGGGTCCCTGGCAGAACCGCTCCCGTGCAGGATGCCGAGGTGCAGGCGCCCGACCACGAGGGCCGCACGTTACTTCGTGATGGGGTGATCGATGTGGGGGCGAGGGTTCATGTTCGATGTTGACGGTTCGGGCCGAGTGCGCTCGCTCGGCGTGCAGCTGGGTTCCACGGTGGTCCTGCCTGCGCGGTCCCCCCACTGCCGCCGCTACCGTCTCGCCGCGCATGGTTGCGGCGTCCCGACGGCAGCACTGGTAACCAGGACCTTGGCTGCCTCCACTACGACGGCTGCCTCCACTACGACGCGGCGGCGTGGGCTCAGTGAGTGAGAGCGCGTGGACGGAGGTGGCCGTGGCCGCCGTGACGGCGGGGTACGCCCTCTTCTCCCGACGGCTGGCCACAACCGTCCTGTCAGCGCCGATGATCTTCACCGGCGTCGGGGTGGCCATCGGCCCGATCGGGCTCGACCTGCTCAGCATGGAGCACGACGCGGGTCCCGTACTCACCCTGGTCGAAGCCGCTCTGACGCTGGTCCTGTTCACCGACGCGATGTCCGTACGCCGACGCGATCTCCGTCTCGGTGGATTCCTTCCCGGCCGCCTGCTGGGGATCGGTCTGCCGCTGACGATCGGGGCGGGCTGGCTCCTGGCCTGGCCACTGCTGCCGGGCCTGACGGTGTGGGAACTGGCCCTGCTCGGGGCCGTTCTCGCGCCGACCGATGCCGCTCTCGGCAAGACCGCGGTCTCCGATCCGCGTGTCCCCCCACTGGTGCGCGGCGGCCTGAATGTGGAATCCGGTCTCAACGACGGTATGGCGCTGCCCTTCTTCGTGCTCTTCCTCGCGGCCCTGCCCGGAACCATGGCCTCGGAGGAAGGAGCCGCCGGAGTCTTCTGGCGCGCGCTCGTGCTCAGTACCGCATGGGGCCTGGCCGTGGGAGGGCTCGGCGGATGGCTGTTGCGCTGGTCCCGGAAGAGGAACTGGACCAGTCGCGGCTGGCGGCAGACGTACGTCCTGGCCGTGGCCGCAGGCGCGTACACCCTGGCCGTCGTCACCGAGGGGAGTGGTTTCATCGCAGCCTGGGTGGCCGGCTTCGCCTTCGGCGTCTCCCTGCGGCGCAGCGCACCGGCGGACGCGTCGGCCACCGGCGGCACCACCACCGACCTCGCTGAGCATCTCGCCGAACTTCTCGCCTCCTTGAGCTTCCTGGTCTTCGGCGCCGTCCTGCTCGGGCCGACGCTGGAAGACCTCGACTGGCGGATCATCACCTATGCCGTACTGAGCCTCACGGTGATCCGGATGCTGCCCGTCGCGCTCGCCCTGGCCGGAAGCCGCCTGGCACTTCCCACGGTCGCCTACATCGGGTGGTTCGGACCGCGGGGACTCGCCTCCGTCGTCTTCGGGCTTCTCCTGGTGGAGGAACATGTCCCGGGCGTTCAGCTCCTCGGCCGGGTGATCGCGGTCACCGTCGCCCTCAGCATCCTCCTGCACGGCATGTCGGCTGTGGTCCTCGCGAGGCGGTACGGCGCATGGCACAGGAAGGCCGCCGAACGGAGACCGCATCTGCGCGAGGGCGTACTCGAGGACGGAGAAGCCGGGCACTCGTCCGCGGCACCGTAGGGCAACGGCGGGCGACGGAGGACTCATGGGCGCCGACGTCGGCAGGCACAGAAGTTCGGCGCCGGACAGGGGACGCGTTCGAGAAGGCCAAGGTCTGCGGAGCGCGGTTGGTGGGGCATGACCCTTCGGCCTTGCCGGCTGCGCGGCGGATCGGTGGCGGTGAGCCGGCGCCACGTGGACGAGGTCTTCCAGGAGGCCGGCAACTGCGATGGAAATACCGCCAAATGGCCCGCTCACTGCTCACTGGCTAGCATGGGAAGCGGAGCGGCCTCTGACACCACTCCCCACGGGCAGACCCGGCAATACCTGCCTCGGGCCCAGCCGCTCGGCCTCCGCTCGGTCTGCACCGCCGTATCCCCACACGACCCGTGACCGTTGGATGCACCGGCTCCTTGCGATGACCGGCCGCAACAGACACCCGGCGGCACATCGGACATTTTTCTCCGCAGTCAGCGACACAGCGTTCCAGTCGTCGACCTCGTACGACCGTTCCAGTCGTCGGCGTCGTACGACTGCAACGGTCGGAGGTGGTCAGGCACATGGCGACGAACGAGTACAAGCATGGGGCCGCGTTTCCCGGAGTGATCGGCCGCACGGCAGAGGAATCGACGCCCGCTTGGCCACAGCCGATGCGGGCTGTCCCGGGCACGCCGAACGTCCTGTTCATCGCGCTCGACGACACCGGATTCGGGCAACTCGGCTGTTACGGCAGCCCGATCGAAACCCCCCACATGGACGGGCTCGCCGCGAACGGACTGCTGTACAACAACATGCATACGACGGCGCTGTGCTCGCCGTCGCGTTCGTGCATCATCACCGGGCGGAACCACCACTCCAACGCGATGGCGTGTGTCACCGAATTCGCCACGGGCTATCCGGGATACCACGGCCGGATCCCCTTCGAGAACGGCTTCATCTCCGAGATGCTGGTGGAACAGGGCTACAACACCTACATGATCGGAAAGTGGCACCTGATGCCCGCGGAGGACGAGTCCGCCGCCGGTCCCTACAACCGCTGGCCGCTCGGCCGGGGCTTCGACCGGTTCTACGGCTTCCTCGGAGGCGACACCAGCCAGTGGTACCCGGACCTGGTCTACGACAACCACCAGGTGGAACCGCCCGCCACACCGGAGGAGGGCTACCACCTCACCCCGGATCTGGTGGACAAGGCCATCTCCTTCATCGCCGACGCCAAACAGGTCGCCCCGGACAAGCCGTTCTTCCTGAACTTCTGCACCGGAGCCACGCACGCGCCGCACCACGTGCCCAAGGAGTGGGCGGACCGCTACCGGGGGAAGTTCGACGAGGGCTGGGACGCCTACCGCAAGGCCACCTTCGACCGCCAGAAGCAACTGGGGGTCGTACCCGCGGACGCGCGGCTGTCCCGCCACGACCCCGACGTCCCGGAGTGGGACTCCCTGTCCCCCGACTCCCGACGCCTCGCCACGCGGATGATGGAGGTGTACGCCGGGTTCCTCAGCCACACCGACCACCACATCGGGCGGCTCCTGCAGTTCCTGAAGGACACCGGCGAGCTCGACAACACCCTCGTCATGCTCGTCTCCGACAACGGGGCCAGCGCCGAGGGCGGCGTCACCGGGACCACGAACGAGGGACAGTTCTTCAACAACGCTTCCGAGCCGATCGAGGAAAGCCTCAGGTCGATCGACGAGCTCGGTGGACCGGACACGTTCAACCACTACCCGTGGGGCTGGACCTGGGCCGGCAACACCCCCTTCAGACGGTGGAAGCGCGAAACCTACCGTGGCGGCGCAAGCGACCCGTTCGTCGTCCACTGGCCCCGGGGCATCAAGGCCCGTGGCGAGATACGCGGCCAGTACGCCCACATCATCGACATGGTGCCCACAGTGCTCGACGTACTCGGCATCGAGCCCCCGGCCACCCTCAAGGGCGTGCCCCAGTCGCCCCTCCACGGCGTCAGCTTCGCCCACACCTTCGACGACGCGACCGCGCCGACAGCGCACCGCACGCAGTACTTCGAGATGCTCGGTCACCGCGCCATCGACCACGACGGCTGGCGTGCGGTGTGTCCCTGGCCGGGTCCTTCGTTCGCCGAGGCGGACAGGCCCTTCGGAACCCCCATCACGGCACAGGAACTGGGAGAGCTGGACGCCCACCACTGGGAGCTCTACCACGTCGCCGAGGACTTCGCCGAGACCCAGGACCGCGCGGCCGACAACCGCGGCAAGCTCATCGAGATGATCTCGATGTGGTACGTGCAGGCCGGGAAGTACAACGTCCTGCCCATCGACAGCAGCGGCGTGCAGCGGGGCCTGGTGGAGCGGCCGCAGACCTCCGCACCGCGGACCGGGTACCTCTTCCGGCCCGGCACGCAGACCCTGCCCATGGCGGTCGTGCCCCGGGTGCTCAACCGCCCGTTCAGCGTCACCGCTGACGTCGAGATCCCCGCCGACGGCGCCGAAGGCGTGCTCCTCTGCCAGGGCAGCAACGTCGGGGGCTGGACCTTCTACATGAAGGGCCGCAGGCTGCACTACGCCCACAACTACCTCCGGCGCGCCCTGTACAGCGTCTCCTCGACCGAGGACGTGCCCGAAGGCCGCCACGAGCTGCGCTTCGAATTCGAACCCACCGGGGAGCCGGACTTCGCCCACGGCAAGGGCATGCCGGGCCGCGCCCAGCTCTACCTCGACCGCCGCCTGATCGGCGAGACCCAGATCCCGGTCACCACGCCGCTCATGTTCAACCCCGGCGGCATGACCTGCGGCGCCAACCCGGGCTCAGCCGTCACGGCCGACTACAGGCCGCCCTTCCGGTTCAACGGCACTCTGTACACGGTGACCGTCGACCTGTCGGGCGAGTTGATCACCGACCCCGAGAGCGAGATCCGGATGCACATGGCCCGCCAGTAGAAGCGCAGGCCCGAGGTCCGAAGCCCGTCAGACGCCGTCCCGGGGCCAGTGCAACTGGATCTCCAGCCACTGGCTCTCCTGGCGCCAGGCGTCCAGCACGGACACCAGCCGTCGGCTCAGTCCGGCCCCGGTCAGGGACCGCCACGGGCAGCCGGCCAGGAAGTCGCTCAGCACCGCGATCCGCTCGTCCTGGCGGGCGACCCGGTCTGCCCCATCGATCCGATGGGGGTCGACGGCGGCCAGCGCGCGGCGGCAGACGGCCTCGGGCGTGAGCGTCCGCCACGCATACGGGGCGAGCGCCTCGGTCACGGCAACGACCCGCTTGTCATCCTGGGCAACGAGTCTCATCATCCGAGGGCGCCTTCCACCGCGACTCCTGACCGACAGCAGCCACCACTGACCGATATGCCGCATCGCAGGTCAGCCCGTGACACACATGTGTGGCACGTCGCATAGTACGACAAAAAAGGAGAACGGCGTGCTCCTCGTCGATGGCGAGGAGGTCGACGTCAAGGGCGTCCACTTCGAGCCGGCGGCACGGATTCAGCACGCATGAGGCCGGGAAACCCCGTGAACACGCGAGAACGGTGGAGGGGTGTTTTCCCAGGCCAGACATCCCGAGGTCGGGGTTTCCGCAGGTCACAGGCCCGCCCAAGGAAAACTCCTGAAGCGGGTGCCGCAGGTTCGAATCCTGCCGGGGGCACAGTGTCTGACCAGCGCGTTCGCCCCAGTGGGGCGGGCGCGCTGTTTGTTGTAGCCATGGCAGTAACGCGGTAACGCAGTAACCGTGAATACCCCGCTCACGAAGCCGCTCGACCGCGGCCACGGCCGGAGAATCCCAGCGGATGGGCGGTTTCCTGCTGACGGCCTCGCTCGTTGAGCAAGGGCTGATCTTGTTCGGCGGTTGAGCTGTGGCAAGACGGCGTGGATCTCCGGAGCACTCTGCTTCGGCGCGAGAAGAGGAGAACTTTGTGCGTCGAATGAGCATGGCGCTTGCCCTGGCGGTGGCTGCCGGCGGGCTCGGTGTGGCGGCGGCGACCGCCCAGGCCGCCCCCGCCCCCCCTGTTCAGGGACCTCCGTTCCCCTACGCGGACTGCATCAAGGCCACGGCTCAGCACGGCTTGAGCCGGGCGTACGGCAAGTGGCACTGCGACCAGCTGGTCAAAAAGGGATGGGTCAAGCCGCCGAAGCGCTGATCGCCCTTTCGCGGGGCCACCTTCGCCGGTTGCCCCCGGGCCGCGCAGGAGCCCCAGCGCGGACAGCGGTCTCAGCGGGACTGAGGTTCCCCGGCCGACGCATCGAGCTCGCGCAGCAGCCGCACCTGGTCGAGGCAGCAGCGGGCCAGCCGCCGTGCGTGGGCGTACTGCCGTGCGAGGTTGAGCGACGAGCTGTCGGTCTCCAGTTGCCCGTACGCCTCGGTGATGCCGCGCCCCCTGGTCGGTCTGCGCAGCCTTGCCATCACCGAGGACTGGCACGCGGAGCTGTGGCTTGACGACGCCGACGCCATCGGTCTGTACATGACCGTGTGGGACACCTTGCGGGACTCAGCGGTGTACGGCTCCGAGGCCCACCGACTCATCGCCCGCGCCCGCAGCGCGCTGACCGAATCCTGAGCAGCACGCGGGCGCCGCCCGGCCCCGGCCCCGCCCCGGCCTCACGCGCAGTGGCTGTCGAAGCCCCCGACCCCCGCCGCCCCCCTCCCCACCCCCACAGCCAGCGCCACCGCCTGCGCCGCATAGGCCAGCATCCGTTCGCCCTCGGGGATGAGGGTGGTGCGGGGGCGGGCCAGGATGTGGCCCAGCCAGGTCGTGCCGGCCCAGATCGCCGCTTGCCAGGTGCCGGCGTCCAGGAGCATGGGGGTGCGGGGGGACGGGGACGGTGGGGGGAGTGGGGGCCAGGTGTCCTCGCGGCCCGCCAAGGCCCGGCCCCGGTGATCGCGAATCAGGATCTCCGCGTCGAGGAGTACGCCCACCTCCGCCGCCAGGCCCGCCACGCCCTGGCCGGAGAGGGCGAAGCCGATGATGTGGTCGCGTACCGCCTCCAGCCAGCGCTCCGTCTCGATCGTCTCCATCGCCAGCGCGCTGTGCTCCTCCAGCTTGGCCACCTCGGCGTTGTAGAGCTCCAGCCACTGGGCCTTGTCGATCGCGGCCGCCGCCAGGTCCGCCAGCGAGCCGAGGAGGGCGGCCTCGTCGGGCTCGAAGTGGCGCACGTCGCGGTGGGCCGCGTACAGCACGCCGACCGTGCCGCTCGCGTGGTGCAGCGGCAGGGCCAGTACCGAGCGGATCCCCTCGCGGGCGATCGCCGCGTCCAGGGCCGGATCGTGGTCCATACGGGTCTCGGACTGGTAGTCCGACGTCCAGAACGGGGCGCCCGTCGCCCGCACCACCGCGCCCACGCCGTGCCCGCCCGGCAGTTGCAGGCCTATGTGCAGGGATGTCGTGGCTCCTGCCGAGGCTCGTATCACCGAGTCGCCCGTACCCGTCGTCAGTAACGCCACGAACGCCATGTCCACCTGCAGCAGCGCCCTCGTACGGTGGGCCACCGTCTTCACCAGGCCGTCCACGTCGCACGACGAGGCCAGTTCGCGGGCCGTGTCCAGGAGGGCCGCCAGGTCCGCCTCGCGTCTGCGGCGGCGGTCCAGGAAGCCGTGCACCGTACGGCCCAGGCGGCCCGCCCGGTGGATGACCGCCAGTTCGTCCGCCGTCGCGCCCCGGTCGTGCGCGCGCACCAGTACCTCGTCGATGTCGTCCAATGACGCTTGCGCGGCGAGCAGTTCGAGGATCTTCAGTGCGCCCGGGTCGCCCCCTTCGCCGCCCGGCCCCCAGTGCGCCGCCGCAGCCGTCGTCCTCTTCGCCACAACAAGCCTCCCCCGGACCCGGACCCCGGACGCGTCGGCATCAGCGTTCCGCGCCCAACATATGTGCGCATTGTGTGGAGGCGGAAGGGGGAGACATGGAGATCCAGCGGGATCCGGCATTTGGTGCGCGGTCGGTGGCTGCCCGATCAGTTGGTGCCCGGTCAGTCGGTGCCCGATCAGTTGGTGCCCGGTCAGTCGGCAAGGCGCGGTCGCCCGGCCCGTGCGCGGGAGCGCCCCAGGCCTCCGCCCCTCACCCCCACACCCGCTGCTCCGACTCCTCCCCCAGCGGCGCGTAGTGCTCGGTGAACAGCTTGGCCACCAGTTCGCCGCGGCTGGACACCCGGACCTTCTCGAAGATCGCCTTCACATGGTCCCGGACGGTGTGCGGTGAGAGGAACAGTTTCCCGGCCATCTCCGCGGTGCCCAGACCGCGGGCGATGTGCTGCGTTATCTCCAGTTCGCGGTCGGTCAGTTCGTACGCCTTCACCATCAGCGGGGCGACCTCCGAGATCGACGCACGCTCGATCACCACCGCCGAAGCGCCCAGCTCGCCGTCCGCGCCGCGCAGGCAGGAGGCGTGGCAGGCCAGCCAGCGGCCGCCCTTGCTGCGCACCCGCACCCGGGCGACCCCCTTGTCCCAACCGGCCGCGATGGCACGGGCCTTGCTCGCCGTACTGTGCATCCAGGCCGGGACGGACACTCCCAGCGGGGTCGGCGTCGCGGGGCCGGGGACGATGTCGTCCAGGAGTTCGCGGGCCTCGTCGTTGACCGAAAGGAGACGGCCCGACGCGTCGAAGAGCAGCAGACCGGGGCCGGGGCCGTGGCTCGGGGTCGGCTCGGCGGACGGCTCGGTGAACCCGCGCAGGCGTCGGCCCATCGCCGCCGACAGCTCCTTGACCACCAGGGTGTCGTCCGCGCCGAACGCCGGCGCCCCCTGCGCGCGGAACAGGCTGACCTGGCCCCACGGGTGGCCGCCCACGCGCAGCACGGCGCGCAGTTCGTCGTCGAGGCCGCGCGGCGCCAGGAAGTCGCGGTAGAGCGCGCTGCGGCCGGGCAGCCCGCCGGTGGCCTCGCGCAGCCCCGCCACCGGCAGCGGGGCGCGGGCCAGATCGCGGAACAGGTTGATGTTCTCCGAGAGCAGCTCGGACTCCCAGTAGACCGAGCAGCCCTCCTCGGTGAGGTTCTCCACCCGGATCGGCGAGGTCATCATGCCCGTCACCGGGTCGGTGGCCCGCCACACCGAGGCGTCGTACGCGATGAGGCGGCGCAGCTGCTCGGAGGCGGTGGCGAACAGGGCGAGGGCGTCGGGGGCCGCGCCGATGGCCGTGAGGAGCGTGTCGATGGCGTGGGTGGTGCTCGCGTTCCTGGGCACGGTCACGGGGCCGGTACTCCTTGGCACTGCGCTGGGAATGGCGTTCGTCGGCTGCGGGCTGTCTGTGGCTGGACGCTCCCCCACGTTCCCGGCTTCGCTCGAACAGGGGGGACCCCCCATCGCGGCGGAGCCGCACGTGTCACAGCCCCGCGCCCCTGAAGGGGCGAGGTACCGCGGCGGTCTTCCACAAAGCCGCTCAGCTCGCCCCGCCTCCCGGTGCGCGGCGGGGAAGCGACGGCGACTGTCTTCGGGTGTGCCTCCACCCCGCCATCGTCCCCCACCCAACGCCGGCGCACACCCCCCTCAGTTGAGGGGGGTGGCGCCGTGCCAACACCTTGATCTCGGGATGTCGCCGCGCCCGCCCCCCGGCCGACGATGGAACAGCCGCGTCACCCCGCCCCGCGCCGAATGAGGAGGCACCCACCGTGCGATCCGCCGTCCAGCACCCCCCGCACTTCCACGCCGACCAGGTCGCCGGGCTCGCCGCCGCCGTGCGGGGGCCCGTTCTCCTTCCCGGGCAGGACGGTTACGCCGAGGAGGGCGCGGGCTTCAACACCCTTCTGGAACACCGCCCCGCACTGGTGGTGGGCGCGACCGGGGCGGCGGACGTGGCGGCGGCGGTCCGGTTCGCCGCCGGGCACGGGCTGCCGGTCGCGGTCCAGGCGACCGGCCACGGCGCGGCCAGGGCCGCCGACGGCGCGGTGCTCGTCTCCACGCGCCGGATGACCGGGCTGCGGATCGCGCCGGACCGGTCCACCGCGCGCATGGCCGCCGGGGTGCTCTGGGAGCAGGTCGTCCACGAAGGCGCGGCCTACGGGCTCGCCCCGCTCAACGGCTCGTCGCCGCTGGTCGGCGCCGTCTCGTACGCGCTCGGCGGCGGACTCGCGGTGCTGGCCCGCACCTTCGGGTACGCGGCCGACCACATCCGCGGCCTCGACGTGGTGACCGCGGACGGCGTTCTGCGCCAGGTCGACGAGGAGCGCGAGCCGGAGCTGTTCTGGGGGCTGTGCGGCGGCAAGGGCAACTTCGGAATCGTCACCTCGATGGAGATCGGCCTGATGCCGGTGCGCCGTGTGTACGGCGGGGCGCTCACCTTCGACGGGGCGATGGCCCCGGCCGTACTGCGCGCCTGGCTGGAGTGGACGGCGCTGGTGCCGCGGGAGATGAGCTCCTCGCTCGCCCTGGTCCGCTTCCCCGACGACCCGGTGCTGCCCGCCGAGATCCGCGGCCGCTTCGTCACCCAGGTGCGGATCGCGTTCACCGGCGCCGCGACAGAGGGAGCCCAACTGGTCATGCCACTGCGGGAGTTGGGGGAGCGGGTGCTCGACACCGTACGGGAGATGCCGTACACGGAGGTCGCCTCGATCCACGGCGATCCGACCGAGCCGTACACGTACCACGAACGCACCATGATGCTCGGCGAGCTGGACCGGGCGGCGGCCGGGCGGCTCCTCGCGCTGGCCGGGCCGGGCTCCGGCTGCTCGCTCGGGCTTGTGGAGCTGCGCCACCTCGGCGGGGCGCTGCGCCGGCCGGTGCGGCACGAGAACGCGGTGGGCAACCGGGACGCGCGCTACTGCCTGCTCACCGTCGCCCCCGGGCCGCGCCCGTCCGGTCAGGGGGCGGACGACCTGCTGCTCGACCGGCTGGCGCCCTGGGCGACCGGCGGCAAGTACCTCAACTTCCTGGACTCCTCGGCCGGAGAGGAACACGTACGCGCCGCCTTCACCCCGGACGCGTACGCACGCCTCGCCGCGCTCAAGGCGCGGTACGACCCCGGGAACATGTTCCGCGTCAACCACAACATCGCCCCCGCGGTACTCCCGAGCGGGGTGTCGGCGTGAGTGTCGGGGTGATCGGCGCGGGGCCCATGGGCCGGGCCGCCGCACGGCAGTTCGCGCTCGCGGGCGAGACCGTACGGCTCGCGGACCGCTCCCCGGAGCGCGCGGTACGGGCGGCGGCCGCCGCGGGCGCGGGAACCCGGGGCAGCGTCGAGGCCCACGACGTCGACAGCGTCCTGGAGGCCGAGCTCATCACACTCGCCATGGGCACCGAGGAGACCCTCGCCTTCGTCGTCCACCACCGCTCGGCGCTCGCCGGGAAGATCCTCATCGACACCACCAACCCGGTGGAGGGGGCCGGGAACGCGGCGCTCGGCCGGACCGGCCCCAGCATGACCGAGCTGATCGCCCGGGCCGCCCCGCAGTCCTCCGTCGTCAAGGCGTTCAACACCGCCTGCGCGGCCGCCCTCTTCGCCGGCCGGGTCGACGGCGCCCATCTCGACGTGTTCGTGGCGGGCGACGACTACAGCGCCAAGATCCCGGTCATCGAGCTCATCGACCGGGCGGGGCTGCGCGGCCTCGACGCGGGCGATCTGCGCAACGCGCACGTCCTGGAGCAGATGGCGCTGCTGTGCATGGAACTCATCGAGCGGCTCGGCCTGGGCCTGGGCGCCGGGATCAAGCTCCTGCCCGACGGGTGACCGCACCCCCGACAGACCGTCCCCCGACCCTTCCCCGCACATCCCCAAGGAGTCACCGTGCGTCTACGGCTACTCGTCCTCGCCCTCGGCAACTTCGCGATGGGCGTCGACACGTTCATCATCGCGCCCATCCTCGACCCCATGGCCGACGACTTCGGCGTCTCCCGCACCACCGCGGGCTGGCTGATCACCGCCTTCGCGCTCGCGTACGCGATCGGCGGACCGCTGCTCGCGGCGGCCACCGGGCACCGGCCGCCCCGCCAGCTGCTGCTCGGCGCCCTGGGCGTCTTCGCGGTCGGCAACGCGCTCACCGCCGTGGCCGGGGACTACTCCTGGGCCATGGTCGGGCGGGTCGTGGCCGGTGCCGGCGCCTCCATGTACACCGCCAACTCCCTCGCCGTGGCGCGGGCGATGGTGCCGCCCGAGCGGGCCGGGCGGGCGGCGGCGCTGGTGGTGGGCGGGCTGACCGCGGCCATCGTGCTGGGCCTGCCGCTCGGCGCCTGGCTGGGCGACCAGGCGGGCTGGCGCGCGGCCCTGTGGCTGGTGGTGGGGCTGACCGCGGTGGCGACCGCCGGTATCGCGGCGACCGTCCCGCAGCTCAAGGGGCAGGCGGCGACGACCCTGCGGGCCCGGCTCGCACCGCTGGGGCAGCCGCGCGTACTGGTCACGCTCATCGCCACCTGGCTCTGCCTGAGCACCAGTTGGACCGTCTACAACTACATCGACGAGGTGATGGACAAGGCGACCGGCGGCGACGCGGGCCGCACCTCGCTGATCCTGCTCTGCTTCGGCATCGGGGCGGTGTCGGGCAACCTCCTCACCGGGCGCCTCACCGACCGGATCGGGCCGGTGCGGACCATCACGGTCGCCGCCCCGCTCCTGGTCACCGCCGCCACGCTCACGCCGCTGCTCTCCAAGTCGCTGGCCGCGGGCATCGCGATGGCGATCGCCTGGGGCGTGTGCCACTGGATGATCAACGTGCCGCAGCAGATGCGCCTTGTGGCGACCGCGCCGCAGTCCGCTCCGCTCCTGCTCGGCCTGCACCAGAGCACGATCTACATCGGCATCAGCACCGGCGGCGTGGCCGGGGCCGCCGGGTACTCCGCCGACGGCGCCTCGGGCGTCGGCTACGCCGCGCTGACCGTAGGGGTGGTGGCGCTGGGCGTCCTCGCGCTCTCCCTGCGGATCAACCGCCCGGCGGCCGCCCCCGCGACGGCCGCGCCCGCCGCCGCTCCGGCACGGTAGACGGGCTGCTCGACGCGTACTCCACGGGCCATCTGAAATCCTTGCCGAAGACGTTCCGCCCGGCCGCCGCATCGGCCGGGCCGGAATTGCGTCCGGCGGCCGAAAAAGGCCGCCGGAGGCCGAAAAGTCTTGCTAGAACGCCGACTTGGGGAGGGCTCAGCCAATGCAGTCAGCGGGAAACCAAGCATTCACTTTCCGGATACTCGGCCCACTTGAAGTGGAATGCGCGGGCCAGAAGGTCCGCCTGGGCGGATTTAGGCAGCAGGCACTGCTCGCCACGCTCCTACTGGAAGCCGAACACGTCGTACCGGTCGAACGGCTCCTGGAGGCCATCTGGGAGGACACCCCGCCCGCCTCGGCCAAGGGGCAGGTGCGGATCTGTGTGTCCGCGATCCGCCGCCAGTTCGTCGGCGCGGGCGTGGGCGACCTCATCGAGACGCACCCCGCCGGGTACCGCATCCGGCTGCCCAGCACCGCGCTCGACCTGGCCCGCTTCGAGCACCTGGCCGCCCTCGGGCGCCGGGCGGCCCACGACAAGCAGCCCGAGCAGGCGGTGGACCTGTTCCGCTCGGCCCTGGCGCAGTGGAAGGGCCCGGTGGCCGCGGGCCTGGAGAGCAGGGTGCTGCGCCAGGCCGCCACGATGCTGCGCGAGGAGCAGCTCTCCGTGCTGGAGGAGTGCGTCGACCTGGAGCTCCAGATGGGGCGGCACCGCAAGGTGGTCGGGGAGCTGTACCGGCAGGTCGCCGAGAACCCGTACCGCGAGCAGATGTGCGGCCAGCTGATGCTCGCGCTGTACCGCTCGGGGCGGCAGGCGGACGCGCTGCGGCAGTTCCGCGAGACCCGTACGCTCCTCACGGCGGAGCTGGGCATCGACCCCGGTGAATCGCTGCGCACCCTGGAGCAGGCCATCCTGGCCGAGGACCCGTCGCTGGAAACGCCCAGCCGGCCGGTCCCCGCGCAGCCTGGCGCGGCCCCGGTCGCCTCGCTGATCCGCCAGCCCGCACACCGGGCCGTGAAGACGTCCTGGACCGATCACACGCTGGCCATGCGCACCCGGCTGACGAGTTTGCAGCAGGCGAATCTCCGCCTCCAGGCAACGTTGAAACTCTGACGAAATCCGGTGGGCGCAGTCCCCACCAGCGATTTCCGCGATGCCCCGTGCCGTCGGCACGGGGCATTTCGCATCCGGTATCGCCGCGCGCCGGTCCGCGATATCCGCGTGAAACCTGGCCGATACGCATCTCGGGGAGCGTCACCGCCGGTGGGGCCGGACGGGAAGGGCACGGGGATCCGGGAAACGGCCTCGCCGAAGCCGTAGGAAAGGACTGCTTCATGGCTCTCTCGAACGGCGGAGGTGACCCCTCGCACGCCGAACGCCCCGACCGGCGCGGGCCCGTGGTGCACAAGTACGGCGGGAGCTCGCTCGCCACGCTCAAGCAGGTCCGTGCCGTGGCGCAGCGGGTCGCGGCCGCCCGCCGCACCGGCCGCGACGTGGTCGTCGTGGTCTCGGCCCGGGGGAACACCACCGACCGGCTGCTCCGGCTGACGGAGTCCGTCGGAGCGCCCCCGGCGGGCCGGGAGACCGACCAGCTGCTCGCGACCGGCGAGAGCGCGTCCGCCGCGCTGCTCGCCATGGCCCTGCACCGCACCGGGGTGCGGGCGGTGTCCCTGGTCGGCGCCCAGACCGGCATCCTGGCGACCGGCGCGCACGGCCGGGGCGTGATCGTCGCCGTGGACACCGAGGCCATCGGCGAGGTGCTCGCCCAGGGCGCGGTCGCGGTGGTCGCCGGGTTCCAGGGGCTCACCGCGCGGCGCGACGTGATCACACTGGGGCGCGGCGGGTCGGACACCACGGCGGTGGCCGTGGCCGCCGAACTCGGCGCCGCGCACTGCGAGATCTACACCGACGTCGACGGCGTGTACACCGCCGACCCCCGGGTGCTGCCCGCCGCCTCGGTCCTGCCGGTGGTCGACGTCGACGTGATGGCCGAGATGTCGTTCGCCGGCGCCAGGGTCATGCACGCCCGGGCCGTGGAGCTGGCGGCGCTGCGGAAGGTCGACATCCACGTCAAGCACTCCGCACGGCCCGGTCCCGGGACCGTGATCGCCGCCAGGGAGGAGACGAAAGCCGACATGCTCGAATCACCGACGACCGTCACCGGAGTGGTCCTCGACGCGGACGTTGCCCGGGTGACCCTGCGCTTCGGCGCGGGCGACGCGGACGCGGCGACCGACGTCTTCGCCTTCCTCGCCCGTGAGTCCCTCTCCGTCGACATGGCGGCGCTCTCCGACGAGAGCACGGGCGTGAACATCGGCATCACCCTGCACACCGACGACGTACAGCCGCTGCGGGACTTCCTGGCCCGGCGCCCCGGGCCACCGGGCCGGCGCATGGAGTCCGACGGGGGGATCACCAAGCTCTCCCTGGTCGGTACGGGGCTGCTCAGCCGCCCGGACAGCACCGCCCGGCTGCTGCGCTGCCTCAAGTCCGAGGCGATCGCGCCCAGTTCCGTCTCCACTTCGCAGATGCGGATCTCGGTGACCGTCCCGGACGACGACGCGGTCCGGGCCGCCCGGGTCCTGCACGACGAGTTCGGTCTTGCCGCACGCAACGCCGGGACGGGGTTCACCGCGCCCGTGCCCGCCTGATCCGACAGAGGAGGTTCCGATGATGTTGCACCATTCCTTCGCACGGCAGCTGCGGCTGCGGCGGATCCATCGCCACGGCGGCGACCGGCTGCTGGTCGTCCCGCTGGACCATTCGGTCACCGACGGCCCGCTGACCGGCGGCAACCGTCTCGACCACCTGGTCGGGCAGCTGGCGGACAACGGCGTGGACGCGGTGGTCCTGCACAAGGGCAGCCTGCGGTACGTCGACTCCGCCCGGTTCGCCCGCACCTCGCTGATCGTGCATCTGAGCGCCAGCACCGTGCACGCCCCCGACCCCAACGACAAGTACCTGGTCGCCAGCGTCGAGGAGTGCCTGCGGCTCGGCGCGGACGCGGTCAGCGTGCACGTCAACCTCGGCTCCACGCAGGAGCGGCAGCAGGTCGCGGACATGGCCGCCGTGGCGGACGCCTGCGACCGGTGGAACGTGCCGCTGCTCGCCATGATGTACCCGCGCGGCCCGAAGATCACCAACCCGCGCGACCCGGCGCTGATCGCCCACGCGGCCTCGCTCGCCGCCGATCTGGGCGCCGACATCGTCAAGACCGTCTGCGCCGAGTCCATCGCCGAGATGCGCGACATCACCTCCGCGTCCCCGGTCCCCCTCATCGTCGTCGGCGGCCCCCGGGAGCCCGACGAGACCCGGGTGCTCGCCTACGTCGACGAGGCGCTGCGCGGCGGCGCCAGCGGCGTGGCGATGGGCCGCAACGTCTTCCTCGCGCCGGACCCCGGGGCCATGGCCGCCAAGGTCGCCCGGCTGATCCACCCCGTACCGCACGACCTGCCCGCGCACAGCGCGGCCCCCGAGGCTCTCGCCGTTCCGCTGACCACCGTCTCTTAAGAGGAGTTCTCCCCATGAAGCTCAGCTGGCTCGACGCCCGTTCGCTCGGCGAGGCCAAGGAGGCCATCCTCCAGGAGGCCCTGCACTACCGGCTCGAAGGCATCGTCGCGGACGACCCCGCCGACCTGGCCGACCTGCCGCCGACGATCACCAAGGTCCTCTTCCCGCAGGGCAAGCCGCTCCCGGACGGGTTCGGGGACGCGTCGGTGGTCATCGTGGACCCGGCGGCGCACGGCATCACCCCGGCCGAACTGGCCGTCAAGCACCCGGAGATCGAGTTCGGACGCTTCGTGGAGATCATCGACGCGCCCACCCTGGAGGACGCCTGCGAGTCCGCGCGCACCGAGAAGTGGAGCGTGCTGCTCTTCCGCGACCCCACCAAGATCCCGCTGGAGATCGTGATCGCGGCGGCCGCCCGGGCCACCGGCAGCATGATCACCGTCGCCCAGGACGTGGAGGAGGCCGAGATCATCTTCGGCGTCCTGGAGCACGGCTCGGACGGCGTGATGATGGCGCCCGAGGCCGTCGGCGACGCGGCCCACCTCAAGGCCGCCGCCACCGCCGACGTGCCCAACCTCAACCTCGTCGAGCTGGAGGTACGGCAGACCGAGCACATCGGCATGGGCGAGCGCGCCTGCGTCGACACCTGCACCTACTTCCGCGAGGACGAGGGCATCCTGGTCGGCTCGCACTCCAAGGGCATGATCCTGTGCGTCAGCGAGACGCACCCGCTGCCCTACATGCCGACCCGGCCGTTCCGCGTCAACGCGGGCGCGATCCACTCGTACACCCTCTCCAAGGACGAGCGGACCAACTACCTCAGCGAGCTCAAGGCGGGCAGCAAGGTCCTCGCGGTCGACATCAAGGGCCAGACCCGGATCGTCACCGTCGGGCGGGTCAAGATCGAGTCCCGGCCGCTGATCTCGATCGACGCGGTGGCGCCGAACGGGCAGCAGGTGAATCTGATCCTCCAGGACGACTGGCACGTGCGGGTCCTGGGACCCGGGGGTGTGGTGTTGAACAGCACGGAGCTGAAGCCGGGGGACAAGGTGCTGGGGTTCCTGCCGAGCGAGGACCGGCATGTGGGTTACCCGATCGATGAGTTCTGCCTGGAGAAGTAGCCGGGTGCGGCGTCGCCGTTCGGCTGCGGACCGCCTTGGGCCGGTCGCGCCCACGCGGCGGAGCCGCACCTGTCACAGCCCCGCGCCCCTGTAGGGCGCCCAGTACGGCATGACTCGGGCGTGGCGCTCGTCCCGCACCACGGGCGCCACGCCCACCCCCACCGCAGAAAGGACTCCCATGCTCAACCGCCGCGATGTGATCAAGCGGGGCGCTGTCGCCGCCACCGTCGCCACCGGGCTCTCCGGAGCCGCCGGGGTCGCCGTCTACGGCACCCGCAACGGCTCCGACCACGCCACCGTCGCCGCCGCCGACAGCGACGACCACACCGAGACCTACAAGGGCCGCACCATCCAGGTCACCCGGACCGGCGCGGACCACGCCGTCTCCATAGACGGCAAGCCGCTGCACCTGATGAAGCTCGGTGAGGGCGCCTATCTGAGCGCCCTGTGCCACTACGAGGTCGCCAAGACGCCGCTGCACGCCGCCCGCGCCGCCGTCGACGAGCTGCACGGCGCCAACCTCGTACCGCTCGGTGACGCCTCCCACCACTCCATGTGATCCCGCGAGATTGAGGAACAGGACCATGACGCACGTCCGCAGGAACCACCTGGACATGTCGCGCAGCGAGCGGCGGCGGTTCATCAAGGCCGTCGTGGAGATCAAGCGGCGCGGGATCTACGACCGGTTCGTCAAGCTCCACGTCGACGTCAACTCCCAGGACTACCTCGACAAGGACACCGGCAAGCGGGTCGGCCACATCAACCCGGGGTTCTTCCCCTGGCACCGGCAGTACCTGATGGAGTTCGAGAAGGAGCTGCGCCGGGTCGACCCGACGGTGACCCTGCCGTACTGGGACTGGACCAAGGACCAGTCGCCCCAGTCGCCCCTGTGGGCCGACGACTTCATGGGCGGCGACGGGCGGGCATCCGACGGCATGGTGATGACGGGCCCGTTCGCCTACCCCAACGGCTGGCAGCTCAAGGTCAACGTGCAGCCCGAGGGCGATGAGAACCCCGCGCTCAACGGCCACTACACCGTGGACGACCGCAAGTTCCTGATCCGCCGCATCGCCCAGAAGATGCCCTCGCTGCCCTCGCCCGAGCAGCTCCAGCAGACCATGGACCTGCCGGTCTACGACTGCCCGCCGTGGAACTACACCTCCGGCAGCCAGCCGCCGTACAACAGCTTCCGCAACCACCTGGAGGGCTACACCAACTTCGCCTGGGAGCCCCCGGCCGGGAAGCTGCACGGCGCCGGGCACCAGTGGGTGGGCGGCCACATGATGTACATCTCCTCCCCCAACGACCCGGTCTTCTTCCTGCACCACTGCTTCATCGACAAGATCTGGGCCGACTGGCAGACGCTCCACCCGGACGTGCCGCACTACCTGCCGCAGGAGCCGACCCCCGAGGTCGCCGATCCGAGCACCCCGCTGTTCCCGTGGCACACGAAGACCGTCGCCGAGGTCGTCGACCACCGCCGGTACTACACCTACGCCTGACGAGAGGGGGTCTGAGACATGTGCGGTATAGCGGGCTGGGTCGGTTACGGCCACGACGTCACGCGGCACGAGGAAAACGCCCGGGCCATGACCGCCACCATGGTCTGCCGCGGACCCGACGCGGGCGGGGTGTGGACCGGCCGGCACGTCGCGCTCGGCCACCGGCGCCTCGCGGTCATCGACATCGAGGGCGGCAGGCAGCCGATGAGCGCCGGGTTCGGCGCCGCCCCCGAGGCGGTCGTCACCTACAGCGGCGAGGTCTACAACTACCGTGAGTTGCGGGCCGAGTTGGGTGCCCGGGGCCATCGGTTCCGTACCTCCAGCGACACCGAGGTGGTGCTCCAGGCGTATCTGGAGTGGGGTGACTCCTTCGTCGAGCGGCTCAACGGCATGTTCGCGTTCGCCCTGTGGGACACCCGTACCGAGGAACTGCTCCTGGTGCGCGACCGGATGGGCGTCAAGCCGCTCCTGTACTACCCCACCGACGACGGGGTGCTCTTCGGCTCCGAGCCGAAGGCGATCCTCGCCCATCCGCTGGCCGAGCCGGTCGTCGACGCCGAGGGCCTGCGCGAGGTGTTCGGCCTGACGATGACCCCCGAACACGCCGTGTTCCGCGGGATGTACGAGGTGCGGCCCGGCAGCATGGTCCGCCTCTCGCGGCGCGGGCTGCGCAAGACGCGGTACTGGCAGCTGGAGTCGCACCCGCACACCGACGACCTGGACACCACCGTCGGCACGGTCCGCGAGATCCTCGACGACACCGTGCGGCGCCAGCTCGTCTCCGACGTGCCGCTGTGCTCGCTGCTCTCCGGGGGCCTCGACTCCAGCGCGGTCACCGCGCTCGCCGCCCGGGCACTCGCCGAGGAGGGCAGCGGCCGCATCCGCACCTTCTCCGTCGACTTCACCGGCCACGCCGAGCGGTTCGAGGCCAACGCGGTGTGGGAGGCGCCGGACGCGCCGTTCGTGAAGGAGGCCGTCGCCCACATCGGCACGGACCACGAGGACATCGTCCTCGACAACGCGCAGCTGCTCACACCCGAGGTGCGCGGCGCGGTGCTGCGCGCGCTCGACCTGCCCACCGTCACCGGTGACATGGAGTACTCGCTCTACCTGCTCTTCCAGGCGGTACGGGCCCGCTCCACGGTCGCCCTGTCCGGCGAGTCGGCCGACGAACTCTTCGGCGGCTACAGCCACTTCCACGACCCGGAGGCGGTCTCCTCGGCCACCTTCCCCTGGCACCTGCCCTACCGGCGGGCCGGCGGCCAGGACGCGCTGCGCACCACGGGCCTGTGGGACCGGCTCGACCTCGGCGCCTACATCGACCAGCGCTACAAGGAGGCCATCGGCGACGTTCCCGCCCTGCCCGGCGAGAGCCCGCAGGAAGCGCGGATGCGCGAGATCAGCCATCTGCACCTCACGCGCTTCGTCAACTTCCTGCTCGACCGCAAGGACCGGATCAGCATGGCGGTGGGCCTGGAGGTCCGCGTCCCGTTCTGCGACCACCGCCTCGTCGAGTACGTCTTCAACACCCCCTGGGCGATGAAGACGTTCGACGGCCGCGAGAAGAGCCTGCTGCGCGCCGCCACCCAGGACGTGCTGCCGCGCTCGATCGTGGAGCGCAAGAAGAGCCCGTACCCCTCCACCCAGGACGTCCAGTACGAGATCTCCCTGCGCGACCGGATCACGGCCCTGGCCTCGGGCGACTCCCCCGTACTGGACCTCGTCGACCCGAAGGGCCTGCGGCGCCTCCTTGAGCGCCCCGTGGGCTCGTACTCGATCGGCGGGCCCTACAGCGGGCGCGCGGTCATGGAGCGGCTCATCGACCTGGACGCCTGGATCCGCGGCTACGGCATCCGCTTCGTGCCCGAGGCGGGCTGAGATGCCCGGACCCGCGATGGGGCGCCGGGCGGTGCTCGCGGCCTCGGCAGCCGCCGCCGTGGCGTACGCGGCACCGGCCGCCGCCGCCCGCCCGGCGCCCGGCGACAGGCCCTCCGGCCCGGCGGTGGCCCGCACCACCGCCGGGCCGGTGGCCGGGACGCGCACCGGCGGCGTGCTGGCCTTCCGGGGCGTGCCCTACGCCCAACCCCCGCTGGGCGAACTCCGGTTCGCCTCGCCTCGCCCGCCGCGGCCCTGGCGGGAGGTGCGCGACGCCACCCGTTTCGCCCCCGCGTTCCTCCAGACCATCGACCCCGCCAGCAGCGAGGACGGCCTCTACGCCAACGTCTGGACGCCCGCCCTGCACGGGCGGCGCCCGGTCCTCGTCTACATCCACGGCGGCGGCTGGCAGGTCGGCGCGGGCAGCCTGCCGACGTACGACGGAACCCGCCTGGCGGTCCGCGGCGACCTCGTCGTGATCACCTTCAACTACCGCCTGGGGCCCTTCGGTTTCGGCTACCACGAGGAGCTGACCGACGAGGCGACCGGCGACTGCGCCAACTGGGGCCTCCAGGACCAGGCCGCGCTGCTGCGCTGGGTACGCGACAACGCCGAGGCGTTCGGCGGCGACCCGCACAACATCACCCTCAGCGGCACCTCGGCGGGCGGCGCCTCCGCCTGGCAGCTCGCCCTGCGCCCCGAACTGCGCGGCCTGGTACGCAGGATCGTCCCGATCAGCGCCTGCCACGTCTGGCAGCCTGCCACCTCCCTGACCGTCCCGGACGCACGCCGGGCGTACGAGGAGGTGGCGGCCCGGCTCGGCACGACCGTACGGGGACTGCGCGCCGCGCCCGCCGGGGCGGTCCGGGACGCCTGGAGCGCGGTCTTCAGCGGCGCCCCGGGCGGGCGGAGCGTGGGCAGCGGCCGCGAGTACCGGGGCCCGGTCGTCGACGGACGCTGGATGCGCGGCTTCGACCACGAACTGGCCACCCCCGCGCTGCCGGTCCTGTCGATCCACACCCGTACCGAGGGCTCCTTCTACACCGGGCCCGGCTCCCCGATCCCCACCCCGGCGCCCACCGACGACGCCTCGCTGCCGGACGCGGTGCGCGGGGTGCTGCTCAAGGGCGCGGCGCGGGTGCCGGACTCGCTGGTGGACGGGTGCGTGGACGCGTACAGGGCGGCGGCCGTGGCCGACGGGCTGCCGCTGGACCCGGTCTCCCTGTGGACCGACGTCTGGAGCGACGGCCTCTTCCGGTACCTGAACGTCCGCTTGGCCGAGCGGCACGCCCGTACGGGCACGGCGCCCGGATACCTCATGGAGTTCGCGCACCCGGCCCGCCCGCCGTGGTTCGGCACCCCACACGAGCACACCTCCCCGTTCCTCTTCGGCACCTACGGGATCGCCGAGAACGTCGGCGCATGCGGCGACGGCCCCGCCGAGGCCGAAGTCAGCGGCGCCTTCATGGACCTGGTGGCGTCGTTCGCGCACACCGGCACCCCGACCGCCTCCGGCACCCCGCCGTGGCCGGTCTTCTCCCCGGACCGCCCCAGCACCCTGATCCTGGGCGAGCCGGGCGGCCCCCGCACGGCGCACCCCACCAAGGCACGGCAGCTGCGGTTCTGGGACGACAGCGGGTGGGTGCCACGGCTCAGTCGGCGGGCAGCGACGACTCCCTCGGCGTGAGCCGCGCCGGAATCGTCTGCCCCGCCCCGCCGGACCCGCCCTCGACGAGGTCCACCAGGGCGCCGACCGCGGCCCTGGCCGTGCGGTGCGGGGCGAGCGTCACCGTGGAGACGGGCGGGGCGGTCGTCTCGTACGCCGGGTCCTCGCTGGCGCACACCACAAGCAGGTCGTCCGGCACCCGCAGCCCGCAGCGCGCCGCCGAGGCCAGGACGCGGTGGCCGCACGGGTCGTAGAGGCCGTGCACCGCGTCCGGCCGGCCGGGCCCGCCCAGCAGGGCGTCCAGGGTGCGCCCTTCGCGGTCGCCGAAGTCCAGCGGCACGACCCTGGGCCCGCTGCCGCGCGCCGCGCACCACTCCTCGTACGCCGCCCGGCAGCTGCGTGTGTAGTGCTCCTCGCCCGGGCCCGCGACCAGGGCGATCCGCCGTGCGCCGCGCGCCGCGAGGTGGTCCAGGACCTCGTGCGTGGTGGCCCGGTGGTCGTTGTCCACCCACGCCTCGCGTACGCCGAGCCGGGCCGGGCGGCCGTCGAAGACCAGCGGCAGGCCCCGGGAGCGCAGGATGCGGACGACGGGGTCGTCGGCCGGGCTGTCCAGGAGCACCACACCGGCGACCGGCACGGTCCGCCACAGCGTCTCGGCGGGCGCGGCCGGGAGGGCGATCAGGGCGTATCCGCGCCGGTGGGCGGCGGCCGTGGCGGCGCTGATCGCCCGGGCGTAGAACGGGATGCCGGCGAAGTCCCAGGAGAGCGTGCCGTACGTGGTGACGGCGAGGCCGAGGGTACGGGGCGGGGGCTCCCCGTAGCCGAGCGCGGCGGCGGTCGCCCGCACGCGGGCACGGGTCGACTCGGCCATGCGGCCGGTGCCGTTCAGGGCGTTGGAGACGGTCGCCGCGGACACCTCGGCCGCGCGGGCCACATCGGTGAGGGTCACTCGGGGCACGGGCTCAGCGTACGGAATCCGTCGCCGGAGCGGGAGTTCGCGGGGCAGATCGGCTGCGACGGGGCGCTGGTGGTTAAGGGATTAATCGCGAAGGGTGCGGTGGCGGACGAGCCACACTCGACACCCCAGGAGCCCCTGTGAACCCCAGCTCTGCACCCTCCCGACGCCGGCTCCTCGCGACCGGCCTGGGCGCGGCGGCCGCCGTGTCCCTGACGGCGCCCGGCACCGCGTCCGCCGCTTCCTCCGCTTCCTCCGCTTCCTCCGCTTCCTCCAAGCGGCGCTCGGCCGCGATGGTGGTGCACCACGCGCGGGTCCTCACCGGCGAGGCGCACGCCCGCGTCCAGGAGGCCGTCGCGGTCGGGCGGGACGGAAGGATACTCGCGACCGGCAGCGACGCGGCACTGCGGCGGTTCGTCGGGCGGGACACCGAGGTGGTGGACGCACGCGGGGCGACGGTCATGAGCGGCATCCACGACGGCCACGCCCACCCGCTCGGCGCGGGGGAGCGCTCCCTCCACCCCACACTGGAGGGAGCGACCCTGACGGTCGCCCAACTCCAGGAGACACTCCGGGGTTTCCTCTCCTCCGACACGGCCCACGAGCCCGACGGCTGGCTGGTGGTCGAGGACTGGAACCCGGTCGGGCTGCTCCCCGCCGGGACCGTCCCGCACCACCGCATGCTCGACTCGCTCCCGACCCGCCGCCCCATCGCGCTCATCGGCAACGACGGGCACAACGCGTGGGCCAACCAGCGCGCGCTCGACCTCGCCGGGATCACCGCCGCGACCCCCGACCCGTCCGGCGGCCAGATCGTGCACGACCCGGACGGCACGCCGGGCGGCCTCCTCAAGGACACCGCACAGGACCTCCTGACGAGGGTGATCCCGCCGCCCACCCAGGCGCAGCTCCTCGACGCCTGTGCCAAGGCGCTCGCGCAGGCGGCGGCATCGGGCATCACCACGTTCATGGACGCGTCGGTGGGCACGCACCAGCTCGACACGTACGCCGCGCTCGCCGCCGCCGGCCGGCTGCCGCAGCGGATCGTGCCCGCGCTCCTGATCGGCCCGGACCTGGCGAAGGACCCGGCGGGGGCGCTGCGTTACGTACGGGACCTGCGGACGCGGTACGGGCAGGTGCCCGGGCTGCGGTTCGGCACGGCGAAGGTGTTCCTGGACGGAGTGATCGAATACCCGTCGCAGACGGCGGCGCTGCTGGCCCCGTACCTGGACGCGGAGGGGCGGCCTACCGGCCACCGAGGCGACCTGTACGTCTCAGCCGCCGACTACGGCCGCCTGGCGACGGCCTTCGACCGGGCGGACTGGCAGCTGCACGCGCACGCGATCGGGGACCGGGCGGTACGGACGGCACTCGACGGGTACGAGACGGCGGTACGGGCGAACGGCCGCCGCGGCAACCGGCACACCGTGGCCCACCTCCAGCTCGTCCACCCCACCGACTACCGCCGGTTCGCCCCGCTCGGGGTGGTCGCGTGCATGCAGCTCCAGTGGGCGATGCGGGACATCTGGACGATGGAGGCGCTGCTGCCGTACATCGGTCCCGAGCGGCACCGGCTGATGTACCCCGCGCGCAGCCTGGAGCGCCACGGGGCGGCTCTGTCGGGCGGCTCGGACTGGCCGGTGGACCCGCTCCAGACCTGGAACCAGATCCGCACGGCGGTCGACCGCGAGGGCTCGGAGGCGGGAGAGGGCGCGCTGTATCCCGAGCTGGAGGGCCTGACCCTCGCGTCATCCCTGCGCATGCACACGGCGGGGACGGCGCACCAGCTGCGCATGGACCGGGTGAGCGGCCGCCTGCTGCCGGGCATGGCGGCGGACTTGGTGGTGCTGGACCGTGATGTGACGCGGGTGCGGATCTCTGAGGTGTCGGGGGTGAGGGTGCGGATGACGCTGGTGGGGGGCCGGGTGGTGCACGAGGGCACGGCCCCCTCGGCGCCCGCGCCGCACGCCAGGTCCCTGGCCGGGGTGCATGGCGACCGGCACGGGTCGTGCGGGTGCGGGCACGCGTGAGGGTGCGCGGGGGCGGGGTGCGTGTTCGTCTGCGGGTTCGGTGGGGGCTGGTCGCGCAGTTCCCCGCGCCCCTTTTGGGCCCGGTGTTTTTCTGCGGGTGGGCTGTGGTTGCCCGCGCAGTTCCCCGCGCACCTTTCGGCCCGGTGTTTGTCTGCGGGTCGGCTGCGGTCGCCCGCGCAGTTCCCCGCGCCCCCTCAAGGCCTGGTCGGTGGTCGGGTGCGGGCCGGCTTGGGCTTAGCGCGCAGTTCCCCGCGCCCCTAAAGGCAGAACGGGCCCTGGCCACACTTCAGCCCCTCCGGCGTGCGAGGAACGGGGCCCGGCCACATTCAGCCCCTCCGGCGCTTGAGGAGAGGGGCAGGGGCCGCAGGCCCCGTCCCTTCAGGGGCGCGGGGCTGGGACATGTGCGGCTCCGCCGCGTGGGCGCGACCAGCCACAGACGACCCGCAGACAAACGGGACCCCGGGGGCGCAGCCCCGAAGCGGGGGCGGGGGCGGGGGCGAAGCCCCAGCGGGGGCACCGGGGCACATCCCCGAGAGCGGGGTGCAGGGGGCGTAGCCCCTCTGGCGGTGCAGGGGGCGAAGCCTCCGTAAGCGGAGTGCAGGGGCGCAGGCCCGCGAGGGGGTGCAGGGGCGCAGGCCTGCGAGGGGGTGCAGGGGCGCAGGCCTGCGCCGGGAGCAGGGGCATAGCCGCGCCCAGGGGTCCGGGGGCGTAGCCCCTGGGAACCCACCTCAACCCCCACCCACCCCCGGAGGGTTGGGCGGGGCGGGGCTACTCCTCCGGGCGGAGTTCCGTCGGGCAAGCCGTCCCCCGGCGGAGGCTGTACGGGGCCGCCAAGCGGTACGTACCCGCCTTCGGCGCAAGAAGCTCCGTCCACTCGTCCCCCGCCGCATCCTCCGGCGCCTTCCACAGGCAACCGTTGGGGTTGGTGAACGTCTTGGGCGTGCCATGGGCCCGGCTCTTGGACTCCGGCGTCTCCTGCGGCGGCTCCACACCCTTCCCCTTCTCGTCGACCAGCTTCAGCCACGGCGAGTAGGGGATGCGGACGAGGACCCGCCCGGGCGCGCTCACGTTCAGCGTCCACTGGCCCTCCTCCGCGCGCAGCACCGTCGCGGGCGGGTCGGCGAGCGGGGTCGGGTCGTCGACCGCGAACAGCCGCCAGTTGGCGTTGCTCCACACTTCCTTGAGGTACGGCTGGCCCTTCTGGATCAGCTTGGCCTCCTGCTCGGCGCCGTTGGAGTCCGGCGGGCCCATGGGCAGCACCACGTAGTGGACGGCCCAGCGGCCCAGCCAGCCCCGGTAGCTCGACGAGTTCAGCGTGTCGTCGTAGAAGATCGGGTTGCGCTCCATGTCGGCCTGGCGGTTCCAGCCCCGGGCGAGGTTGACGTACGGCGCGACCGCCGAGGCCTCGCGGTGGCTGGACGCCGGCACGACCTCGACGCGCCCGCGCTCGGCGCCGACCTCCTGGAGCTGGTCCACGAGCGGCGCGAGCTCGCGGGCCCAGGACGCGGCCGGGAGGGTGCTGACGATGTCGTCGACGGCCTTGAAGCCGATCCAGAAGTTCATCCCCGCGAAGGCGATGACCAGCGCGTACCACTTGCGCGAGCGCGGCACCACGTACGGCAGGGCGGCCAGGAAGACCACGCCCGCGAAGAGCATCGCGAGCCGGGTCACATTGGACCCGATCTGCGAGTCGATGATCCAGGTGAGCAGCACGCCCACCCCGTACACCGCGGCCCCCGTGCGGACCGTCCGCCACTCCTTCGGCACCGCGAAGAGGACGACCACCGCGAAGATGAACGGCAGCGACACGGAGCCGATCGACATCGGCTGGGTGCCGGAGAAGGGGAACAGCAGGGACGAGAGCGCCACGATGGCGACCGGCGGCAGGCCGAGCGCGTACGCGCCCGGGCGGCGCCCGTTCAGGAACAGCGCGGCCGCGATCACCCCGAGGAAGAGGCCCGCGACCGGGCTGCTCGCCGTGGCGAGCCCGGCCAGCGGCGCGGCGACCGCGCCCTTGGCCCACCGCTCGGTGCGCCAGCGGTGCGGCCAGCAGAAGACCGCCGCGACCGCGCCGAGCGCGAACATCGTGCCGAGCCCGAAGGTCACCCGGCCGGACATGGCGTTGCACAGGAAGGCGAAGAGGGCCGCGAACGCGCACGGCAGCGGATTGCGGACGGCCCGCACCCGCACCAGGATCAGCGTGGTCAGCCCGGCCGACACGGTCCCGGCGATCATCATCGTCGAACGGACGCCGAGCATCGACATCAGATACGGCGAGACGACGCTGTACGAGACGGGGTGCATCCCGCCGTACCACGCCAGGTTGTACGCGGAGGCGGGGTGACGGCCGACGAACTCGGCCCAGGCGTCCTGAGCGGCGAGGTCGCCGCCGCTGTTGGCGAAGAAGAAGAACCAGAGGATGTGGCCGACCGCGGCTACGGCCGTGACGGCGTACACGGGGTGCCGGACCGCGAAGGCCCGCACCCAGGACAGCAGGTTCCGGTCGTCGGCCGACACCGGGTCCTCAGCCTTGACCGGGTCCTCGGCCCTGACCGGGTCCTCAGCCTTGACCGGGTCCTCGGTCTTGACCGGGTCCTCGGTCTTGACCGGGTCCTCGGTCTTGACCGGGTCCTCGGTCTTGACCGGGGCATCAGCCGGGCCCGATTCCTCGGTCCGGACCGGTTTCTCGTCCAGGGCCGGCTCCTCGTCCAGGAGCGGTTCCTCGTCCAGGACCGGGGCCGCGTCGAGGGGCCCGGTCAGGTTCTCTTCCCTCACCGGGTCCCTGTTCTCATCCTGTATTCGTCCGCCCTGCCGAGAAGGGCTGCTGCCGTCGGCGCGGGTGGGCGTCGGCTCAGCGGTGGTCACTGCGGCTCTCCCGCCTCACACAGTCTCAGGACGTCTCTCGCCCCATCGCTCATAGGGACGCCACCCCGCGTCCTCCAGTTGACCGAAGCTAGCACGATGGCGCCACCGGAGACCGGGGCGCCCTCGTGCTCATCGGCCCGCGATCAGCCCAAACGGGTCAGCTTCGACCCGAGGCCCGGCTCGGCGAGAGCCTTCTGGAGAGCGACCGGGGCGGAGACCTGGCCCGGGCCGGAGCCCACGGTCAGCTTGCCGACCACGGTGCCCGCCTTCGCGGAGTGCGGCAGCTTGGCGTCACTGGGAGTGAGCGAGATCGCCGCATTCAGGCTGGGCCATCCCGCGATGGTCAGGTCCTTGGTGGCGACGACCGGGGTGGTGCCGCCGAGGCCGTCGTCCACGTGCCCGACGACATCGCCCTTCTTGATGACGGTCGCCGAGGTGAGCGACTTGCGGGTGGCGATCAGGACGTCCCTGCTCACCTTGTTGACCAGGTCCAGGATCGACAGGGCCTTGTGCTGGCTCAAGACCGCGCCCACGATCGTCTGCTTGGTGCCGCCGACCTCCTTGACCGCGGCGAACAGCAGGTTGCCGCCGGCCTTGGAGGTCGAGCCGGTCTTGATGCCGATCGCGCCGTTGTACGGCATCAGCTTGTTGTAGTTGGGCCACTTCTTGCCGTGCGGGTCGATCCAGTTCTGCTGGCGGGTGATCTCGACGAGCGCCGGGTCCTTCACCAGCTCGGTGGCCAGCTTCACCTGGTCGACGGCGGTCGAGACGGTGGTGGCGTTCAGACCGGACGGGTCGGTGTACGTGGTGTTCGTCATCCCGAGCTGCTTCGCGGTGTCGTTCATCTTCTTGACGAACGCCGCCTCGGAGCCCGCGTCCCAGCGCGCGAGGAGGCGCGCCACGTTGTTCGCGGACGGGATCATGATCGCGCTGAGCGCGTCCTTCTGGCTGAGGCTTTCGCCCGCCTTGATGGTGTCGACGGTCGACTCGTCACCGGTCTTGTTGTAGCCGCCCTCCTTCTCCGCGAGCTTGTCGACGGGGACGGAGGCGCCCTTCGCGCCCGGCTTCATCGGGTGGTCGCGCATGATGATGTACGCGGTCATCGACTTGGTCACGCTGGCGATCGGGACCGGCTTCTCCTCGCCGAACCGCCCCACCGTGCCGAGGCCCGACACGGTGATCAGGCCCTGGCCCTCGCTGGGCCACGGCAGCTGCGGCGCGGCGCCGTCGAAGGTGTACTCCGGCGCCGACGTCATCTTCAGCAGGGGGTCCGGGAGCGGGCGTACGAACTGTACGACCGCAAACACGACCAGCAGCAGGATGACCAGCGGGGTCCAGATCTTGAACCGCCGCACCGCGGTGCGGACCGGGGTCTGCGGCGGGGGCGGGGTGTTGGTGAGCTCCGCGAGCAGGTCGAGCGGCGGCTTCGGCGGCAGCGGCTGCTGCCGGGTCCGCTCGGCGGCGTCGGCGTCCGGCACGGAGATGCGGGGCGAGGCGGGGGGCTTCGGCGCGGCAGGCGCGACGGCCTTCGGAGCCTCGGTCTTCGGAGCCTCGGCCTTCGGCTTCTCGGCGTCCGGGGCGGCCGGGCGTACGTCGTCGGAGCGCAGCGGTACGAACGTGCTGGCCCGCTCGGACGTCGGCTCGGCCGTGCTCGGCCGCCGGATGGCGGTGGTCGGCTGATCCACCACGGGCGGCTTGACGGCCTTGAAGACGGCGGTGGCCTGGTCGACACCGGTGGCCTTGTCGGCCTCGGGCTTGCCCGTGCTCCCGGCGCCGAGCTTGGCACCCCAGGAGGCGGCCCGGTCCTCGGGGGCGGCCTTGTCGGCGCCGGCGCCGGTGTCGGCGTCGGCATTGGCGGCGGGCTCGGGCTTGGCGTCGGCTTCCGGCTTCGCGTCGGCTTCCGGCTTGGCCTCGGGCTTCGCTTCCGACTTCGTCTCGGGCTTGGCGTCCGACTTCGTCTCGGGCTTGGCGTCCGACTTCGTCTCGGGCTTCGCGTCCGACTTCGTCTCGGGCTTCGCGTCCGGCTTGCCGTCCTGCACGGCGGCGGGCTCGGCTTCCGGCTCGGCGTCGGCCTTACGGGCCGGGGTGGGCTCGTTGCCCGCCTCGGCGGCCGGCTCGGGCGTCGACGCGCCGTCGGACGCGGGAGCGGCCTTGTCGCCGGGCTCCTGGGCCGCGGGCTCGTCGGCGTCGGAGGCGTCGTCGGAGGCGTCGTCCGCCTCGGGCGCCGCCGTCGGCGCGGGCACACTCTCCCGTACGGGCGTGGCCTCGGCGGCGGACTCCGCGTCCGCGCCCGTGTCGCCCGGCTTCTCGGCGGCCGGGGCCGCGGTGTCCGCCTTCGCGGCACCGGCACCGGACCCGGCGTCCTCGGCCGCATCCGCGTCGCCGTCCGTGGCCACCCACGCCGCCACGGCCGCCCGCAGGCGGGTGTCGCGGGACTCGTGGTCCTCCTGGCGGGGGGCGCGGAAGACCGCGGTCGCCTGGTCCACGGGGGCGGAGCCGCCGTCCGCGGCCCGGTCGGCGCCGGAGCCGTCGGCAGATCCGTTCACGGACCCGTTCGCCGAACCCTTCGCCGAACCAGCCACAGATCCGTTCGCGGAGCCGTTCGCAGCGCCGTTCGCGGATCCCTTGACGGAGCCATTGCGCTCCTGCCCGGAACCGGACGCGGCCCGGGGGCCGTCATCCGGTCCGAACACCGCCACACGGGGATCGCGTTCGCTCGGAGTCGTCTCCCCCGACGACTGCTGCTGCTTCGACCTGTCGGGGGACTCGCCCGCCACCGATGCCTCCTCAAGGCGCCCCGGGGCGCCGTCCGAACCTGTCCGAACCATCTACCAGTGTCCTGTGTGCGGGGTTGACCCCCGTGCTAGACGAGAACGACATACCTACTGGTTCCCGTACTTACCACCCAGGCGCTCTCGACAGATGAATGTGAGAGGGGTCACCCTGTCATTCATCCACGCGGGGAGGCATGGATGGGCAGGAGCCGCAGAACAATTCCGGAGGAGCTTCTGCTGCTCGCTCTGGACCCGGCCACGGGTACCACAGCGCAGCCGCAGTCGCTCGACCTCGGCCTCGCCGGAGCCCAGCTAGTGGAGCTGGCTCTGGCAGGACGGATAGCCCCAGACGGGGATCGTATCGCCGTGGTGATGGCACGGCCGACAGGAGATCCGACACTGGACTCCGCACTGGAACTGCTGCGCAGGCGCGGCAGCCCGGTCCGGGCCGTCCACTGGATCGGTGGGCCCCGACTGGGGCTCCGCCAGATTTACCTCGCTCATCTGGAGCGGTGCGGCATGGTGCATGCCGTGGCGGGCCAGATGTGCGGTGTGTTGCCGACGACTCGCTACCAAGCGACGGAGACGGCGATCAGCCGGGACATCAGGGCCCGGCTGGACAGCGCGATCCGCACCGGCGTACCGCCGGACCCGCGGACCGCGGCGCTCGCCGCACTGGCCCACGCGGTCGGACTCGGCAAGCACCTGTACCCGGGCAACGAGGGGCGTTCATCGCGCTCCCGGCTCCGGGACCTGATCAGGCACGACCCGATGGGCGGACTGGTGGCGCATGCCGTCATGGACGTCCAGAACGGAGTGGGCGCACAGCCGCGCCGCACCGCCAACGGCACCGGTGGCGGCGTCGCGGCGGGCACGCGTGCGACCGCGACGGCGCCCGGCGTTCCGATGCAGCCGCACCGCGGCAGCATGGCCCGCGCCGTGGCCCACTAGCGGCCCGCTCCGGCACCACCACACGCACCACCTCAGGCACCACGCACGCCCGCACCACCGAGCACCACGGCACCACCCCGCACCACCCGCCGCACCGACGTCCCCCTCACGACCCGGTTCGGGAGCCGCATCATGGGCGCGCGGGGCCGGCCATCGCCGGTCCCGCGCGCTTCGCGTCTTCCGGGCGTTTTGCGAGGCCCGGCGCTCGTACCCCCGGTAGCCGGCACCCCACCGTGTGTGGCCATTTCCCAGCGCGGCCAGGAACATTGGTGGCAGTCTGCAGAACGGAAGAGCAGAAGAACAGCAGAAGTGCCGCAGCCGGAGGTGCAGTTCCCGTGGCGTCCAACGTCAATCCCACCGTCAGGCGACGCCGACTGGGCCAGGAGCTCCGTCGACTGCGCGAGCTCAAGGGCATGACGGCCGAGGAGGTCGCCGAGCGCCTGCTGGTCTCCCAGTCGAAGATCAGCCGCCTGGAGAACGGCCGCCGCTCCATCAGCCAGCGCGACGTTCGCGACCTGTGCGGGGTGTACGAGGTCGAGGACCACCGCATCGTCGACTCGCTGATGCAGATGGCCAAGGACTCCCGGCAGCAGGGCTGGTGGCACGCCTTCGGCGACATCCCGTACAGCGTCTACATCGGCCTGGAGACGGACGCGGCGAGCCTGCGCGTCTACGAGTCGCTGATCGTGCCCGGACTGCTCCAGACCCGGGAGTACGCGCAGGCGGTCATCGAGGGCATGTGGCCCGAGGCCGCCTCCAGCGACATCGACAAACGGATCCAGATCCGGCTCAAACGTCAGGACCGGCTCACCGACCCGTCCAACCCGCTGCGCTTCTGGGCGGTCATCGACGAGGCACTGCTGCGCCGGGTGGTCGGCAACGAGCAGATCATGCGCGACCAGTTGCTGCACCTGGCGCACCTGAGCGAGCAGCCGCACGTGACGCTCCAGGTCCTGCCGTACGACGCGGGCGCGCATCCGGGGATGTACGGCAAGTTCGCCATCCTGGAGTTCCACGACGCCATGGACGCGAGCGTGGTCTATCTGGAGGGCGTCACCAGCGACCTGTATCTGGAGAAGGCCGCCGACGTGCAGAGCTACACCGTGATGTACGAGCATCTGAGGGCCAAGGCGCTCAGCGCCGAGCACTCGCGGGACTTCATCCACCGCGTGGTGGACGGGTACTCGCTGTGAGCGAGTGACACAAGGGACGGCTGGGCCCTCGGGGGCGGGCACCCTACACCTTGGTGTCCTCAACTGAGAAGGACCCGATGGAATATGCCATCCGGACGGGTGAACGCCCCCTGCGGCCGGTGATGTTGCGGCGTAGCGTCACACGCAGACCCGCTGGCCCTCAGCGGCCGGGCACATCACCCGGACAACCGGATCAAGCATCGGAGTCATCATGCGTGTTCAGCAGCCTGCACTGACGGACTGGACCAAGTCCTCGTACTCCGCCGTGAACGGCGACTGCGTGGAGATCAAGGCGGCGGATCGCTCGACCGTCTCCGTCCGCGACTCCAAGAACCCGCTCCACGGGAAGCTCGACTTCGCCCCCGAGACGTGGTCGGCCTTCCTCCATGACGTCAACCGCACCTCCCCGCGTGGAGTCTGACCTTCACCGGCATCGCTCCACCGCGAAGTGAGCAAGGCCCTCTCGACTGGTCCGCCGTCCTGGCCGAGGGGGCTGGTTGCTGTCCGGGCACACCCGCTCAGCGGCGCAGCCGGTCGACATGGCGGTCGGTGCCGGGCACCGTGGGGATGAAGGGCGCGGCCAGCTCGACCCGCCCGAGCCCCGATCCGGCCACCACCGCCTCCAGGTCCGCGAAGTGCTCCTGCCACACCTCGCCCGGGTCCCGCTCCAGGAACCACAGCAGCGTGAGGCGGGTGTCGACCCCCTCGACCTGCTTGACGTACGTCATCCGGTCGCCGGGCAGCGGGGTCGGCCGGAAGACCGTCACCAGCGCGGCAGGCCCGCCCGCGAGCCGGCGCGGCAGATGCCGCGACCGCAGCCACTCCACCAACTCTCTCCGCTGATCGGGCCCTTCCGCGTCGATCACCTGGAGCACCAGGCCCGCGTACGGGTGGTCGAGCGCGTGGTAGTCGCGCGGGCCCGCCGCCCCGTCGCGGTAGACGGTCGCCTCGTGGTCCTGGAAGGCGGTGAAGACGTGCGTACGGTCCTGGTAGACGCGGCCGTCCCGGTTGAGCCGCCGGTTGATGCCGACGGTCCACTTCATGTGGTCGTCGTAGCGGCCCTCGGTGATCCAGTACGTGGAGAGGTAGCACCCGGCGGTCACCGGCTGGGCGATCGCGGACTTCTCCGGGTAGCGCAGCTCCTGGAGCCCGCGGGTGGCCACCCAGCGCCGCCCCGCGAACATCCAGGGCATGGCCATGGCCCCGGCGTAGTAGTGGTCGTCCTCGTACCAGCGGTTGTACGCGTACTCATGGCCCGGGTGCGGCTCCACCATGGTGATCAGGGCGTGACCGGGGTGCACCCCGTACGGCCCGAGGGCCGCCAGCTCCGCGTACGTCCCGCTTCTCGTCTCCTCGCTCACGACGCTCCCCTTCCCTCCTGCTGCGGACCGCCCTACTCTGACGCCCCGTCAGAAGAACTGCCAGAGCCGGGAGGCGCCCAGATGCTGCTGAACGGGAAGACGGTCGTCGTGTCCGGCGTCGGCTCCGGGCTCGGGCACCAGGTGGCCGCGACCGTCGTACGGGACGGGGGCAACGCGGTACTCGGGGCGCGCACCGAGGAGAACCTCCTCAAGGCGGCCCACGAGATCGACCCCGAGGGTGCGCACACCGCGTACCGGCCGACCGACATCACCGCCGAGGAGGAGTGCGAGGCGCTGGCCGCGCTGGCGGTGGAGCGGTTCGGGCGGATCGACGCGGTGGTCCATGTCGCCGCCTGGGACAGCTACTTCGGCGGCATCGAGGACGCCGACCTCGCCACCTGGCAGGGCGTGCTCGACGTCAATCTGCTCGGCACGCTGCGGATGACCCGGGCGTGCCTGCCCGCGCTCAAGGGGCACGGCGGCTCGGTGGTCGTCATCGGCACGCAGTCGGCCATCGCCGCGCCGTCCCAGGTGCGCCAGGCGGCGTACGCGGCGTCGAAGGGTGCGCTGACTTCGGCGATGTACTCCATGGCCCGGGAGTTCGGGCCGCACCGGATCCGGGTGAACACGGTCCTGCCGGGGTGGATGTGGGGCCCGCCGGTGCAGGCGTACGTCCAGTTCACCGCGCACACCGAGCAGGTCCCCGAGGCCGAGGTGCTCGCGCGCCTGACCGAGCGCATGGCGCTGCCGGAGCTGGCGACCGACGCGGACGTGGCGGAGGCCGTGGCCTTCCTGGCCTCGGACCGGGCGAAGGCGATCACCGGCCAGTCGCTGCTGGTGAACGCCGGGGAGATCATGCGCTAGCCGGGCTGTCGCGCCAACCGTCCGGACCCACCTCACCCTCTCGGCCGCACGGGACCCGCATCCCGGGCGGCCGTTCACGTATGTACGCGTCTGACGAAGTGCTCGTTCATGGTGTGGTCCGGGTCACGGGTGCGACAACACTCCGTTCCATAAAGCGAAGGCAAAATCGTTCCACTTTGTGATCTGCGTTCACATCTATGACCGTCACAGGCCTTGACCAGCCCTCCGAACAGGCGGTTCAATCCCCGGAAGTCCCCGCTCCCGCACGGGGCCCGCTGAGCCGGACGCGCTGACGAAGAGCACCGGCAGACACCTCGATGTTCACAAGGCGGACCCCTCGGAGGGGGCTATGAACAGTCTCGACTGGGCCGTACTCATCGGCTACTTCGGCGTGATGGTCGCGATCGGCGTCTGGTCCCACAAGCGGGTCGACGACGTCGCCGACTTCTTCACGGCCGGCGGCAGGATGCCGTGGTGGCTCTCGGGCATCTCACACCACATGTCCGGGTACAGCGCGGTGATGTTCACGGGGTATGCGGGGATCGCGTACACCTATGGAGTCACCTCCTACGTGACCTGGTCCTTCCCCATCGCCGTCGGCATCGCCATCGGATCCTCCCTGTTCGCACCCCGGCTCAACCGGCTGCGTTCCAGGCTGCACGTCGCCTCGCCGCTCGAATACCTCAAGAACCGCTACAACATCCCGACCCAGCAGGCTCTCGCCTGGTCCGGAATGCTCCTGAAGATCGTCGACGTCGGCGCCAAGTGGGCGGCCATCGCGACCCTGCTCTCCGTCTTCACGGGTATGTCCATCAATCAGGGCATCCTCATCACGGGCGTCATCACCGGCATCTACTGCACGGTCGGCGGCCTGTGGGCCGACGCCCTCACGGAGCTCGGCCAGTTCGTCATCCAGCTCTGCGCGGGCGTCGCGATGCTGATCGCCGTGATGTCGAAGCTCAGCGGCTTCAGCACCCTGTGGACCGTCTGGGACAAGCTCCCGGACGCACACACCCACCCGACGGCGGGCCCGTACACGGTGACATTCCTCCTCGCCTACCTATTCATCAAGACGTTCGAGTATTCCGGCGGGATGTGGAACCAGGCCCAGCGCTACATGGCCACCGACTCGGCCCGCTCCGCGACCCGCTCGGCCCGGCTCTCCGCCGCGCTGTGGCTGGTCTGGCCCCTGGTCCTGTTCTTCCCCATGTGGTGCGCGCCGCTCCTGGTGCACGCCAAGAAGCCGGACGCCTCCGACTCGTACGCCCTGATGACCGAGAGCCTGCTGCCGCACGGTCTGCTCGGCCTGGTCATCGTCGGCTTCTTCTCCCACACGATGGCGATGTGCTCCTCGGACGCCAACGCCATCTCGGCCGTCTTCACCCGGGACATCGCGCCGGTTCTTTCGAAGGCCGCCCGTTCCTGGAGCCCACGAGGCGGGCTGCTCGCCGCGCGGCTGTCCACGGTTTCCTTCCTGGCGCTGTCGATGGCCCTCGCCACACAGATCAACTCCCCCGCGTTCAAGGACATCATCACGGTGGTCATCAAGTGGGTGGCCGGTCTGATGGGGCCGATCGCGATCCCGTTCATGCTGGGCATGCTGCGTACGTTCCGCAAGTCCGGGCCGACGGCGGCGCTCACCAGCTGGGCGGCGGGTCTGGTGGCGTTCTTCCTCGTCAACTACAACCTGGACGGCTCGGACCGTACGGGCGTGGCGCTCCAGTACCAGGTGTCGGTGCCGCTGGCGATCTCACTCGTCCTCTACACCGTGATCGGCCTGATCAAGCCGGAGGACACACCGGAGCGGGACGCGCTGCTGGCGCGGATCAACTCCGATGACGACGGCCCGGGTTCGGCGCCGGCGGCGGCGACGGTTCCGGCGCAGCCGGGCGAGCCGACGGTGAGGGAACTCTGACGGGGCTCCGCGGGGCTAGGACCGGGGGTAACGGGCCAGCCAGCCCGGGGCGTTGACCGCTGGGCCGTGCAGGGCCGGGCCCTGGGTCATTTCCATGGCGAAGTCGTCGGCCAGTTCCAGGACCGTGGAGCGGCCTTCCAGCTCGGCGAGCCAGCCGGGCGGGAGGGCGGTTTCGCCGTGCAGGGCGCCCAGGAGCGTGCCGCAGAGGGTGCCGGTGGCGCCGGAGGGGCCGTCGTGGTTGACGGCGAGCAGCAGGCCGTGGCGGATGTCCTCGCCGACCAGGGCGCAGTACACGGCGATGGCGAGCGCTTCCTGGGCGAGGTGCCCCTCGCCGAGCGAGGCGACGAGGCCGGGGCTGGGCATGCCCTGGCGTACGGCGCCGAGGGCGTGCTGGAGGGCGTCCGTGACGGGCTCGTGGCCGGGGCGCTGGGCGAGCAGGGCGAGGGTGCGCTGGACGGCCGCGTCCAGCGCCTCGCCCCGGGCGAGGCCGTGCACGATCACGGCGAAGGCGCCGGCCGAGAGGTACGCGGCGGGGTCGCCGTGTGTCTGGGCCGCGCACTCCACGGCGAGCTGGAGCACGAGCTGCGGCTCCCAGCCGACGAGCAGGCCGAAGGGGCCGGAGCGGGTGAGGGCGGCGGGGTCGCGGGCGTCGGGGTTCTTGGGCCGGTCGAGGGTGCCCATGACCTCGTCCGCGAGCCCGAGCAGACACGCGCGGGCCGGGTCGCGTCTGCTGTACAGCCACTCCTCCCTGGCGAGCCACCCGTTGTCCTTGCGCCGCTCGTCCGGCCCCCAGTCGCGCTGGGTGGCGCCCCAGCGGAGGTACGCCCGGTGGACGTCCGTCGGCGGGTGCCAGGCGCCGGTGTCGCGGCGGACCTGGGCGCGGATGAGGCCGTCGACGGTGAAGAGGGTGAGCTGGGTCGCGGCGGTGATACGGGCACCGGCCGCCTCGCCGTCGTACGGGCCGCTGACGCCCTCCGGCCCGTACCGGGTGCGGATCGCTTCGAGGGTGAGGGGGCCGGCGGGTGCGCCGAGCGCGTCACCGATCGCGCCGCCGAGGAGACTGCCGCGGACTCGGCTGCGGAAGTCCTGCTGCTCGGTGCGGCCCCATATGGACGTGGTGGGTCCGGTGGCTGCTGCGCTCATGGCGCAGCACTGTAATTGATTGGGTGCGGGCGAATAAGACCGCGCGGGGTATGGGGCGCGTCACCCTTTGAACGGTTTTTGTCCCCCGGGGCGGAGGCGGGCTACTGAGGGCTCCGCCCCCAGGCCCCGGTGCGGGGCGCAGGGGCCGGCCCCCTGTTCGTCTGCGGGGCGGCTGTGGTTGCTCGCGCCCCTACTCGGCCCGGTGTTCGTCTGCGGGCCCGGTGAAGGCTGGTCGCGCAGACGAACGGGGACCGGGGGCGAAGCCCAGGTAACCCCACCCACCCCCGTGCCGGGATCCGGGGCGCAGGGGCCGCAGGCCCCGCAACGGGGTCCGGGGGCGTAGCCCCCGGGAAAGCCACCTCAGCCCACCCCCGGCCGCCCGGCGAGGGATTACGGGGAGGGGCGGGGTGGGGGGCATCCCTCCAGGCGCGTCCATGCCCGCCCCCGCCGGAGCGACAGCGCCTCCCCCGGCCCCGCGCCGCACAACCCCAGCTCCTCCAACCCCTCCGCCTCCGCCGCCGCCTCCTCCCACGACAAGTCGCGCCGAGCCGCCAGCAGCTCGTCCGCCCGGGACCAGTCCCCCCGGGCGCACGACGCCACCAGGCCGTCGCCCTGCCAGGCGTTGGACGAACAGCCCCGGCGGCTCGCCGCCATCGCGCGGTGGAAGGCGCCCTCCTCGCCCGGCAGCGTGGACGCCACCTCCGCCGCCGGGCCGAAGTTCCCCCGCGCCCGGTGCGAGGCCGAAAGGGCGGCACCGGACAAGACCCGGCCGCCGTCCAGCAGCTGCAAGCAGTGGTCCAGGAACGGGAGTGCCGCGCCGCCCCCCACCAGGCACACCCTCGCCCGGCGCCCGTACGCCCAGCCGATCTCCGGGTCCAGTTCCAGCGCCCGGTCGAGTGCCTCCAGCGCCTCCCCCTCGCGCGAAAGCGACAGCAGCGCCGCCGCCACCGCCACGTGCAGCGCGCCCTGGCCGGGGTCGAGCGCGACCGCCCGCGTCAGGCACGCGTACGCCTCCTCGTGCCGCCCCAGCGCCCGCAGCACGTGACCCCGGCCCGCCACCGGCACCGCGTCCCGGGGGTCCTCCTCGGCCGCCGCCGCGTAGTCCGCCAGCGCTTCTTCGAAGAGCCCGGCCCGCCGGTACGCCTCCCCCCGTACCGCCCGTACACCCCCGTCCTCCGCCCCGGACAGGGCCACCGCCCGGTCCAGGTCGGCGAGTTCGGTCTCCACATCCCCCAGGTCCGCCATCAGGAACGCCCGTTCCACCAGCGGCGACGGGCTGGAATCGTGGAGGAGCACCGCGCGGTCCAGGTCCGCCCGCGCCCCCTCCACCCGCCACAGCCGCCGCCGCACCCGGCCCCGCCACGTCAGCGCGTACACATCGTCCGGAGTCGCGGCCAGCGCCCTGTCCAGGTCCTCCAGCGCGCCCTCGGGGTCGGCCAGTTCCGAGCGCAGGCGGGCCCGCATGATCAGGGCCCAGGTGTACGCGGGCTCCAGGGCCAGCGCCCTGCCGTAGTCCGCGAGCGCCTCCTCGTGGCGGCCCAGCGCCTCCAGGGACTGGGCGCGGCTGCCCAGCGCCCACGCGTACCCGCTGTCCAGGGCGAAGGCGCGGCTGTACTCCGCCACCGCCTCCTCGTGGCGGCCCGCCGAGCGCAGCAGGTCGCCGCGCTCGCCGACCACCCACGCAGGGTCCGCCGACAGCCGCTCGGCGCGCTCCAGGTCGGCCAGCGCGCCCGTCGTGTCCGCGAGGCCGCGTCGCACCTGGGCGCGGCGGACCAGCGCCCACTCATAGTCCTGGTTCAGCTCCAGGGCCCGGTCCAGGTCCGCCAGGGCGCCCTCCAGGAGGCCCATCTGGTGACGGGTCTGGCCGCGGCTGGCGGGGGCCCAGGCGTCGCCCGGGTCGAGGAGGATCGCGCGGTCCAGGTCCGCCAGCGCCTCCTCGAAGCGGCCGAGCCGGCGGTACATGTCGCCCCGGTAGCCGAGGTAGTACGCGTCGTCCGGGGCCAGTTCGCAGGCCCGGTCGAGGTCGGCGAGCGCCGCCGCGGCGCCGTCGAGCGCGCTGCGCACCACGCTGCGGCTGTAGTACGCCCGCACCCGCCCCGGGTCGAGCGCGATCGCCTGGTCCAGCTCGGCCAGCGCCTGCGCGTGGTTGCCCTCGTGGCGCAGCTCCCGGGCCCGTACGACATGGGCGCCCGCGCGGCCCTCGGCGCTCAGCCCGCCCCTGGACAGGAGGAGCGCCAGCACCTTTTCCACGCCAGCCTGTTCGTCGGCCAGCGCGGCCAGACAGTCCGCGCCCCAGCGGCGCAGCGGTTCGTCGTCGGCGTCCTCGCCCGCCTCGGCCAGGGTCGTGGCCCAGCGGCGGGCGACGGCGGGCCCGGCGTCGCAGGCGTCGACGCCGTCGCGCAGCATCTGGGCGAGCGCGGCCCCCGGCCGGGCGCACAGCAGGTGGTACGACTCCTCCTGGCGCAGCTCGCGCCACCGCTCGCCCCTCCACAAGCGATGCGCGGGAAGGGGCTCCGCGGCGGCCTCACGGCGCGCCCCGATCGCCTCGGCGAGCCGCTGGTGGCAGGCGCTCCAGCGCTGCGGCGAGCCGGTGCGCTGGACGCCGAGCATGGCCGTGCGCACCACCGCGTGGTATTGAGCACGGCCGCCGTGGTCGCTCACGAACGGCAGCGACCGAAGCCAGCCGTACAGGCCCGCCGCGTCCTCGTCGACCGCCGCCCGGAACACGTCCTCGTCGATGTGCCGGGGCAGCGCGCAGGCGAGTGCGGCCGCGCGCCGCACCGGGTCGCTCTCCCACTTCAGGAAGCGGTCGACGGCGGTGGCGCCGGGGGCGCGGGCGTCGCCGGGGTTCTCCGCGAGCGTGGACACCAGGACGGGCAGCCGGCCGGAGAGCCGCAGCACGTCGCGGACGACCTCCTCGTCCACCACGCCCTTGGCGGCGAGCAGTTGGCGGGCCTCGGTCTCGGTGAACAGCTCCAGTGGCAGCTCCGTCACCAAGTCCGCGTAGTCCGCCCAACAGCCGGGGTCCAGGCGGCGCTGGCCCGCGAGGACCACCACGACCTGGGCGGGCAGCGCCCCGTACCGCTCGGTGGTGAGCAGGTCGCGCAGCCAGGTGTCGAGGAACGGCGAGGTGCGTTCGTACGTGTCGAAGAAGAGCACGGTCCACGGCACGTCGTCGGCGATCCGCACCAGCTCCGTCACCAGGACCGGGGTGAGGACCTTCACCGGGTCCAGGACCAGCTGGACGTCCTCCTGTTTGCCGAACCGGGCACTCAGGGCCGCCCGCATCCGGTCCGCGCCCAGGGCGAGTTGATTCGCGTCGAGGCCGCCCGCGAGGACCCCTGCCCCCGGCACCATTCCGAGGCCGACCAATCCGGCCTGGGCGGCCAGTCGCAGCCCCGGCGGGGGTGGCGGTGGAGCCGGTGACGGGGGCGGAGGGGGTACCGACGGCGTGGACTCCGCCTCGTACCGCCGCTGGCGGTAGGTGGCCAGGAGGCGCTCCAGGGCCTTGAGCGGGTGGCCCTGGCGGGCGAAGTGCGCGCAGATCGCGGCGAGCGTCTCGGGGACGCTGTTGACGGCCTCGTCCGCGTAGGCCGTCGCCGCGCCGCGCTCGCGCGCGGTGTGCTCCAGCTCGCGCACGAGCGACGTCTTGCCGACCCCGGCGGCGCCGTGGACGTGGAAGACGAACCGGTGCCGTTCGTCGTCGACCGGGGTGTCGAAGTTCTCCCGGAACAGGGCGAGTTCGCCCCGCCGTCCGACGAACCCGGCCCGTCTGCGCCGCCGGATGAGCTCCTGCATCGACGGTTTGCCCGCTGCCATGGGACCAGTATGCGATCCCCTGGCGCACCCGGGCCCCTCAGTCCCCCAACACGGGGAGCAACTCGGGCAGGTGGCCGTCGGAGGCGAGGGCCGCGTCCTGCCGCTCCTGGGGCACCTCGCCGTACAGCGTGGTGCGCGGTCGGGCCGGGCGGCCCGCTGCCTCCGCGATGGCGACCAGGTCCTTGACGGAGCGGTACGAGCCGTAACTCGACCCCGCCATCCGGGAGATGGTCTCCTCCATGAGGGTGCCGCCCAGGTCGTTGGCGCCCGAGCGCAGCATCTCGGCGGCGCCCTCGGTGCCCAGCTTCACCCAGCTGGTCTGGATGTTGGTGATGTGCGGGTGCAGCAGGAGGCGGGCCATCGCCATCACCGCGCGGTTGTCACGGGTGGTGGGGCCGGGGCGGGCGATCCCGGCCAGGTAGACCGGCGCGTTGGTGTGGATGAAGGGCAGCGTCACGAACTCGGTGAAGCCCTGCCGCCCAGAATCCAGTGCAGCCTGCTGGATGCGGGAGAGCGTACGGAAGTGGCCGAGCCAGTGGCGGGGCTGGTCGACGTGCCCGTACATCATGGTCGAGGAGGAGCGGATGCCCAGTTCGTGGGCGGTCTTGACGACCTCGATCCAGGTGGCGGTGGGCAGTTTGCCCTTGGTGAGGACCCAGCGGACCTCGTCGTCCAGGATCTCGGCGGCCGTCCCGGGGATCGAGTCGAGGCCCGCCTCCTTGGCGGCGGTGAGCCATTCCCGTATCGAAAGGCCGGTGCGGGTCGCGCCGTTGACGACCTCCATCGGCGAGAAGGCGTGCACGTGCATGCCCGGCACGCGCTCCTTCACGGCCCGCGCGATGTCGAAGTACGCGGTGCCCGGCAGATCCGGGTGGATCCCGCCCTGCATGCAGACCTCGACCGCGCCCACGTCCCAGGCCTGTTCGGCCCGGTCGGCCACCTGGGAGAGGGACAGGGTGTACGCGTCGGCGTCGGTGCGGCGCTGGGCGAAGGCGCAGAAGCGGCAGCCGGTGTAGCAGACGTTGGTGAAGTTGATGTTCCGCGTGACGATGTACGTGACGTCGTCACCCACCACGTCCCGGCGCAGCTCGTCCGCGATGCGGCAGAGCGCGTCCAGGGCCGGGCCGTCCGCGTGCAGCAGCGCCAGCGCCTCGTCGTCGGTGAGCCTGGTGGGGTCGTCGGCGGCCGTGGCGAGGGCCGCCCGTACGTCGGTGTCGATGCGGGAGGGCACCATGCCGGGGGCGGCCGCCTCGCGCAGCGCCTCCCAGTCGCCGTACACCTCGTCGAAGTCGTCGCGGCGGTCGGAGGTGCGGCCGTCGGTGTCGATGGTGCGGTGCAGATCGGTGCGGCCGGTGGCGGCGAAGGCCTCCTCGGGCTCCTGCCACGGGTGGCCCTCGACCACCGCGTCGGCACGCGCCAGGCCGGTCTGCGGGTCCGCGAGCGCCCGCACGTGCGGCAGCAGCCGGGGGTCCAGCCAGGGCTCGCCGCGCTGTACGAACTCGGGGTAGACGCACAGGCGTTCGCGCAGCTCGAAGCCGGCGGCGGCCGACTCCGATGCGAGCTGCTCGATCCGCGGCCAGGGCCGCTCGGGGTTCACATGGTCGATGGTCAGCGGCGAGACCCCGCCCCAGTCGTCGATGCCCGCGCCGATCAGCCGTCCGTACTCGCTGTCGACGAGGTTCGGCGGCGCCTGGAGGCAGGCGGAGGGGCCCATGATGTGCCGCGCCACCGCGACGGTGGCGACCAGCTCGTCCAGCTCCGCGTCGGGCATGCCGCGCATCGCGGTGTCCGGCTTGGCGCGGAAGTTCTGGATGATGAGTTCCTGGATGCCGTGGTAGGACCGCGCCACGCGGCGCAGCGCGAACAGCGATTCGGCGCGCTCCTCGTACGTCTCGCCGATCCCGATGAGCAGCCCGCTGGTGAACGGCACGGACGAGCGGCCCGCGTCCTCCAGAACCCGCAGCCGGACGGCCGGTTCCTTGTCCGGCGAGCCGTGGTGCGGGCCGCCCGGCTCGGACCAGAGGCGGGTGGCGGTGGTCTCCAGCATCATGCCCATCGACGGGGCCACGGGCTTCAGGCGCTGGAAGTCGGTCCACGACATCACCCCCGGGTTGAGGTGCGGCAGCAGGCCGGTCTCCTCCAGGATGCGGATGGAGATGGCCCGTACGTAGGCGATCGTGTCGTCGTAGCCGTGCGCGTCCAGCCACTCGCGGGCCTCGGGCCAGCGGTCCTCCGGCTTGTCGCCGAGGGTGATCAGGGCTTCCTTGCAGCCGAGTTCGGCCCCCCGGCGGGCGATGGCGAGGACCTCGTCGGGGGACATGAACATCCCGTGCCCGGCCCGGCGCAGCTTGCCGGGGACGGTGACGAAGGTGCAGTAGTGGCACTTGTCCCGGCACAGCCGGGTGAGCGGGATGAAGACGCTCTTGGAGTACGTGATGACCCCCGGGCGGCCTGCGGCGTCGAGGCCCGCGTCCCGCACCCGCGCGGCCGAGGCCGCCAGGTCGGCCAGGTCCTCGCCGCGTGCCCGGAGCAGCACGGCCGCCTCGGTGGTGTCCAGCGCGACGCCGTCCCGGGCACGTTTCAGCGCGCGCCGCATCGCGTTGGCGGTCGGTGCGTCTGCCTGCGGTCGCTGCGCGCTGGAAGTCATCCCCCGAGCATACGAGCGGTCCCCGGGCGGCGGCGTGGCGCCCAGGATGTTCTCGTTCGCGCACATTTCCGGCCAAGCTCCCCGAGTGCCTCGCGTACACGGCGAGCGCCCACCGCTCGACGCCGATCGCCCACCTCTTCGGCGTGTCCCCCGGCGGCGCGGCGCACATCGTCCCGCACGCCCTTCACCCACCTCGGCGAGGGGCCCGGGCAGCGGGTGCGGGCCGAGGTCCCGCTCCAGGCCACCGGCTACGACGTGCCGGCCGGGCACCGGCCGCTGCTCGTGGTCGACGCCAGCGACCCGACCCGTTCCACGGCGACGCCGACCAGCCGCGCGCCACCATCGACATCGCGGCGGACGCCGAGGACCCGTCGTACCTGGACCTGCCGCTCGGCCGACGGCCGTGGGGGCCGGGCCCACGCCCGGGTCCCGGCTCCCACGCCCTCACACGTACGGGACCTGCACGTACGGCGCGAACTCGTCCAGCACCTTCAGTACGGCCGTCTCGTCGGCGGACGGCAGCTGGAGGACGATCTCCTCGATGCCCAGCTCCGTGTAGTGGGCGATCTTTCCGGGCGAGGGGAGCACCGCGTACGGAACGATCCGCAGCTCGTCCGGGGCGCGGCCCGCCTCCTCCCACGCCCGGCGCAGCAGCGGCAGGGAGTCGGTGAGCCCGCCGCCGCCGATCGGCAGCCAGCCGTCCGCGTACTCCGCGACCGCCGCGAACAGCTTGGGCCCGGCCGCGCCGCCGACCAGGACGCGCGGCGCCCCGTTCCGCACCGGCTTGGGATGCGCCTCGCTGGCCCGCACCGAGCCGAAGGCGCCCTCGTACGCGGTGGGCTTCTCGGCCCACAGCGCCCGCATCAGCGCCATGCGGTCCCGCACCAGCTCGCGGCGCGTGGACCACTCCACACCGTGGTCGGCGGCCTCCTCGCGGTTCCAGCCGTAGCCGACGCCGAGCGTGAAGCGGCCGCCCGAGAGGTGGTCCAGGGTGGCGGCCTGCTTGGCCAGGTCGACCGGGTCGTGCTGGGCGACCAGCGTGATGCCGGTGCCCAGGCCCAGCGACTCGGTGACGGCGGCCGCCTGCCCGAGCGCGACGAACGGGTCCAGGGTGCGGCCGTACTGGCGCGGCAGCTCGCCGCCCGGCGGGTACGGCGAGAGCCGTTCTACGGGGATGTGCGTGTGCTCCGGCAGATACAGCCCGGCGAATCCGCGCTCCTCCAGCTCGCGGGCGAGCCGGACGGGGGTGATCGTCTCGTCGGTGAGGAAGATCGTGGTGGCGATACGCATGCCCACTTCTTAGCCCCCTGCTCCCGCAGGTGCAAGGGAGCCGTCCGGGCCACCACCGCCACGGACCGGCCACGGACCGGCCACCGCCCAACCGCCGCCCCTTGCCCCGGAGTTCACGCGCGCGTACGACTGTGAGCGGACACGCACACGAACCGACAGGCACCCCTTCCATCCCGCTGGGAGCACAGGCCATGACCGGATCCGAGGACAGAGCCCAGGACGACAGCAGCGCGGACAGCAGCGCCGACCGGACCATCGGACGGCGCGGACTGTTCGTGACGGGAGCCGCCACCGCGCTTACGTTGGGAACCGTGAGCTTCGCGAACGCGGCCCCCGGCAGCGACAGCGGCACCCCCGCCGAGCGGACCCGGGTCGTCACCGGCACCCTGCCGCCCGGCGCGCCCGACTTCGTCTATCTGCCGGTGGAGATCCCGCGCGGGGTGCGCGAGATCGCGGTGTCGTACTCGTACGAGAAGGCGACGGTCCCGGCGGGCACCCAGAACAACGCCCTGGACATCGGCGTCTTCGACGAGCGCGGCACCGAGCTGGGCGGCCGGGGCTTCCGGGGCTGGTCGGGCGGCGCCCGCACCGAGTTCTTCATCCGCGCGGACGCGGCGACCCCCGGCTACCTCCCCGGCCCGGTGCGCGCCGGGACCTGGCACATCGCGCTCGGCCCCTACACGGTCGCGCCCGGGGGCCTGCCGTACACGGTGACGATCACCCTGAAGTCCGGCGAGCGGGGCAGCACGCCGGCGCCGGTGTACCCGCCGACCCGGGCCAAGGGGCGGGGCCGGGCCTGGTACCGGGGTGACTGCCACCTCCACTCCTGGTACTCGGACGGCAGGCGCACCCCGGCCGAGATCGCCGCGCTCGCCCGGGCGGCGGGCCTGGACTTCATCAACACCTCCGACCACAACACCCACGCCTCGCACCCGGCCTGGGAGGGCCTGTGGGGCGACGACCTGCTGATCCTCACCGGCGAGGAGATCACCACCCGCAACGGGCACGTGCTGGCGCTCGGCGTCGACCCGGGCACCTTCGTCGACTGGCGCTACCGCGCCCGCGACAACCGCTTCGGCCGCTTCGCCCGCGAGATCCGCCGCGCCGGGGGCCTGGTCGTCCCGGCCCATCCGCACGCCACCTGCGTCGGCTGCAACTGGAAGTTCGGGTTCGGCGAGGCGGACGCGGTGGAGGTGTGGAACGGCCCGTACACGCCGGACGACGAGGTCTCACTCCAGGAGTGGGACAACACGTTGGCGGTGGCCGGGCGTTCGGGTGGTCGCTGGGTTCCCGCGATGGGCAACAGCGACGCCCACCGCGACCCCGACCGCATCGGCGGCCCCCAGACGGTCGTCCTCGCCGACGACCTGTCCCGGGAGGCGATCCAGGCGGGCCTGAAGGCGGGCCACTCCTATGTGGCGGAGTCCTCGGCCGTCTCCCTCGCCTTCACGGTGTCGGGCGGGCGGGGCGGGCACGCGGGCATCGGCGAGCGGTTGCGGGTGGCTCCGGAGGAGCCGGTCACCGTGCGTCTGGACGTCACCGGCGCGCCGGGGTGCACGGCGGGGTTCGTCACGGACCAGGGGACGCTGTTCTCCATGCCGTTGCCCGCTTCGGGGGCGGGGGCGGTGGAGTGGCGGACCACGGCGTCGTACGCGACCTATGTACGGGCCGAGGTCCGCCACGCGCCGCTGGTGCCAGGGCTCCCGGGGCCGCTGGCCGCCTTCACCAACCCGGTGTTCCTGGGCGACTAGGAGATCGGCTCGGTTTGTCGTTCGTCGACTGCGGGCCGTCGTGGGCTGGTCGCGCAGTTCCCCGCGCCCCTTGAGTAGTACGCCGCAGCCGGAGAACATGGCTCAGCCACGGGCTTTAGGGGCGCGGGGCTGTGGCATTGTGCGGCTCCGCCGCGTGGGCGTGACCGGCCCCCACCGGCCCGCAGACGACGCACTCGGAGTGCTTAACCCGGCCAGACGATCGCCTGCAGCTCGCTGTACGCGTGCAGGGCGTACGAGCCGACATCTCGTCCCACGCCGCTCCTCTTGAATCCGCCGAACGGCGCCTCCATGTTGCGGCCGATGGTGTTCACTCCGACGCCGCCCGCGCGCAACCGCCGCGCGACGCGGAAGGCGCGGGCCACGTCACCGGACCAGACGTAGTCGAGGAGGCCGTAGTCGCTGTCGTTGGCGAGGGCCACGGCCTCCTCCTCGTCGTCGAAGGGGACCACGGCCACGACCGGCCCGAAGATCTCCTCGCGGACCACCCGCATGTCGTTGGTGCAGTCGGCGAGGAGGGCGGGGGCGACGTAGAAGCCCCGCTCCAGGGACGGCCGTTCGCCGCCCGCGACGACCCGCGCGCCTTCCTTGCGGCCGAGCTCCACGTACGACTCGACGCGGTCGCGGTGCGCGGCCGAGATCACCGGTCCCACCGCCGTGCCCGTCGCCGTCGGGTCGCCGACTTTCAAGTGGCCGATGTGGACGGCGAGTTGCTCGACGAGCCGGTCGTGTACGGAGCGGTGGACCAGGACCCGGGTCGGGGCGGTGCAGATCTGGCCGCTGTAGAACGAGAACGTGGTGCCGATGCCCATCACCGCCGACCCCAGGTCCGCGTCCTCGAAGACGATGGCCGCGCCCTTGCCGCCGAGCTCCATGAGCTGGCGTTTCATGCCCCGGCCGCACACCTCCGCGATGCGCTGCCCGACGGCGGTGGAGCCGGTGAAGCTGACCATGTCGACGTCCGGGGAGTCCACGGCCGCCTCCCCGACGGCCGGGGCCGAGCCGGTGACCACGTTCACCACCCCTCTCGGCACCCCCGCCTCCGCCAGCGCCTCGGCCATGCGGAAGACGGACAGGGGGTCCTGGGGGGCGGGTTTGACGACCACCGTGTTGCCCATGGCGAGCGCGGGCGCGACCTTGCCGGCCGGGTTGGCCCAGGGGTTGTTGTACGAGGTGATACAGGTGACCACCCCGACGGGCTGCCGGACGGCGACGGCCCCGAAGACGCCCGCCCGCCCCATCGGCCCGGCCTCGTTGATCTGCGGCGGGACGGCGCTCTCGACCGGCTCCAGGGCGCCCTTCGCGTACCGCCGGAAGCGGGCCGCGCCCACCGCGACCTGCATCCCGCGCGCGGTCGCGGTGGTGGCGCCGGTCTCGGCGCGGGCGAGTTCGGCGTACGGGGTGAACTCGCGCTGGATGACGTCCGCCGCCCGGTCGAGGATCGCGGCGCGCTCCTCGGGGGCGGTGCGGGACCAGCCGTCGAAGGCCTCCCGGGCGGCGGCGGCCGCCGCGTACACCTGCGCGCGGCTCGCCTCGGGGGCGAGGCCGACGACCTCCTCGGTGGCGGGGTCGAGGATCTCGTACTGCCCGCCGTCAGGCTCGACCCACTCACCACCGACGAACAACCTGGGCTCATACAGGCTCATTTGACGGACACCGTCCTCGTGTCACGGCCGGAGCGCAGGACCGTGCCCGGCACCGCGCCCGTCACCACGTCGTCGCGGATCGTCTCGACGCCGTTGACGCGGACCGAGACGACACCGATCGCCTTGGAGTCCAGGCGCGGGCTGTCGCCGGGCAGGTCGTGGACGAGGGTGGCCGGGCCTGCCTCGATGCGCTCGGGGTCGAAGAGGACGAGGTCGGCGTGGTATCCCTCCTCGATGCGCCCCCGCTCCCGCAGCCCGAACAGCCGCGCCGGGTCGTCGCTGAGCATCTTCACCGCCTGCTCAAGGGGGACCAGCTTGCGGCCGCGCAGACAGTCCCCGAGGAAGCGCGTGGTGTACGGGGCGCCGCACATCCGGTCCAGATGGGCGCCCGCGTCGGACCCGCCGAGCAGGACGTCCTCGTGCTGCCAGGTCTGCTGCCGCAGGGCCCAGCTGGCCGGGTCGTTGTCGGTCGGCATGGGCCACAGGACGGTCCGCAGCCGGTCGTTGGCGCAGATCTCGACCAGGCAGTGGAAGGGGTCCTGGCCGCGCTCGGCGGCGATGTCGCGCACCACGCGACCGGTGAGCCCCGCGTTGGCCCCGGAGTACGTGTCCCCGATGACGTACCGGCCGAAGTCGGCGAGTCGCCGGAAGACCCCGGCCTCCTTGCTCTTGGCGCGGCGCAGCATCTCGGCGCGTACGGCGGGGTCGCGCAGCCTCGCGATCCGCTCGGGGATGGGCAGGTCGAGTATGTCCCCCCACCCCGGGATGAGGTTGAGGGCGCAGAAGGTGCCGAGCGACATGTTCATCGGGGTGAGGATCGGCATGGTCAGCGCGACGATCCGGCCGCCGGCCCGGCGGGCGCGCTCGCTCGCGGCGAGCTGGCGCGGGACGCGCTCGGGGACGGCCGCGTCGATGGTGAGGACGTTCCAGTTGAGGGGCCGCCCGGCGGCGCCGGACATCTCCACGAAGAGATCGATCTCGTCGTCCGAGAACTGGTCCAGGCACCCGGCCACGATCGCCTCGATCTGGGTGCCCTCGTGCTGCCCGACCGCCTTGGAGAGGGCCAGGAGCTCGGCGGGCCGGGCGTGCCGGGAGGCCACGGGGTGGCCGTCGCCGTCGGAGTGGGTGGACGACTGGGTGGTGGAAAGACCCCAGGCCCCCGCGTCCATGGCGTCGTGGAGGAGGCGCAGCATCGCGTCGAGCTGCTCGGCGGTGGGCTGCCCGCCGACGGCGTCGGGCCCCATGACGTACCGGCGCAACGCACAATGCCCCACCATGAAACCGGCGTTGACGGCGATGCGCCCGTCGAGCGCGTCGAGGTACTCCCCGAACGTCGACCAGCCCCAGTCGACCCCGTCCTCCAGCGCCTTCAGCGCCATGCCCTCCACCCGGGCCATCATCCGCCGGGTGTAGTCGGCGTCCTCCGGGCGGCCGGGGTGGAGAGGGGCGAGGGTGAAGCCGCAGTTGCCGCCGGCGACGGTGGTGACGCCGTGGTTCATGGAGGGCGTGGCGTACGGGTCCCAGAACAGCTGGGCGTCGTAGTGGGTGTGGGGGTCGACGAAGCCGGGGGCCAGGACGAGGCCGTGGGCGTCCTCGCTGGTACGGGCGGTCTGCGGGGCGAGGGTGTCGGGCTCGGCGATCTCCGCGATGCGGCCTTCGTGTACGGCCACGTCGGCGGTGTAGGCGGGGGCGCCGGTTCCGTCGACGACGGTCGCGCGCCGGATCAGGTGGTCGAGCATGCTGTCCCTCTCTTCCGGCTCCTCCGGAGCGTGGGTGTGCCCCGGCCGGGGGTCACGCGCGGCGGGCCGCCGCCGGGGTGGCCTCCGGCCGGGGTGGACGGGGCGAGCGGTCCGGGAAGACGCGGGCCCCGCGTTCCTTTTTGGTGGGTTCACCCGGGGGCTGCGCCCCCGGCTCCCCCTTCGGGGCTCCGCCCCGGGGTCTCCGTTCGTCTGCGGGCCGTCCTCGGCTGGTCACGCAGTTCCCCGCGCCCCTCAAATGCCGCTGCGCGGCATCCCGTGGGCGCCCCGGAGGGGTGCACTTCTAGGGCGTGTTTCGAAAGTAGCGTCGTCCGCCCGAAGGGCGGGCCCGGCGGCGTCTGGTGCGTGCGATCGCAAGGCGGAGGGTCGCCCCGATACTGGTTGTATCGGGGTGATCCCGACAACGCGGCGAGCGTGCGTGCCAGACGCCGCCGGGCAGACGGGACTTTCGAAACACGCCCTAGGGGCGCGGGGAACTGCGCGAGCAACCCCCACCGGCCCGCAGACGAACACCGGGCCGAAAAGGGGCGCGGGGCTGTGCCATCGTGCGGCTCCGCCGCGTGGGCGCGACCAGCCACGGACAGCCCGCAGCCCGGGAACCCGCTCAGGCGCCCGCAGCCTCGCGGAATCGGGTCGTACGGTGCACCGGATCCGTATCGATCTTCGGAATCACATGCTCCCCGATCAGCCGGATCGTGTTCATCGTGTCCTCGTAGGGCACCCCGATCGGCAGCCCGAACGACAGCTGATCCGCCCCCGCCTGCTCCCACCGCTTGCACTGCCGCGTGACCTCGTCAGGATCGCCGCAGATCATCAGCTCCTCGGCGATGAGGAGTTCGATGATCTCGGTCGTGTACTCGGGCAGCAGCTCGGGCCACTCCGGCACACCGTCGGGCCGCGGGAACGTGTCGTGGTAGCGGAACACCAGCGACTGGAGCCGGTTCAGCCCGCCCGCCGCGGCAATGGCCACCGCCTTGTCGTGCGTCTCGGCGCAGATCGCCGTCGACGTCACCATCACGTTGTCGTTGACGAAGTCGGAGATCGGCTCCGCCTCCCGTATCGCCGTCTTGTACTGCTCCAGGACCCACTCCATGTCCGAGACCTTCTGGACGGAGAAGCCGAGGACGCCCAGGCCCTTCTTGGCGGCCATGGCGTACGACGACGGGGACCCGGCCGCGTACCACATCGCCGGGTGCGACTTCCCGTACGGCTTGGGGAAGATCTTGCGCGGCGGCAGCGACCAGTGCTTGCCCTGGAACCCCACGTACTCGTCCTGGAGCCACATCTTGGGGAACTCCGCGATGGTCTCCTCCCAGATCTCCTTGGTGTGGTTCATGTCGGTGATGCCCGGCATGAACCCCAGGATCTCGTGGGAGCCGGCGCCCCGCCCCGAGCCGAACTCGAAGCGCCCCTCGCTGAGGTGGTCGAGCATCGCGACCTTCTCCGCGACCTTGACCGGGTGGTTGACCGGCGCGAGCGGGTTGAAGATGCCCGAGCCGAGGTGGATGCGCTCGGTGGCGTGGGCGAGGTAGCCGAGGAAGACCTCGTTGGCCGACAGGTGCGAGTACTCCTCCAGGAAGTGGTGCTCGGAGGCCCAGGCGTACTTGAAGCCGGACTTGTCCGCCTGGATGACGTATTCGGTCTCCTCCATGAGCGCCTTGTGCTCCGCCTGGGGGTCGACCGACGAGCGTGCCACGGGCACGTATCCCTGTACAAACAGCCCGAATTCCAAGGAGGTTCACCGTCCCTGTCCGTCGTCGCCAATTTCTGAACCTGATTTAATCTGACACACCGTCAGATAGGTCGATGCTGCGACTGTTCCACCGGGCCACCGCCCCGTCAATACCTGACACCACGTCAGACCTCGTCAGAACAGGCTCACCCCCGCCAGCCAGCCCCCGTCGATCACGAACGGCTGGCCCGTGATGTACGCGGAGTCCTCGCTGGTCAGGAAGAGCGCGAGCGCCGCGACCTCCTCCGGCCGGCCGATCCGCCCCAGCGGCACCAGCCGCTTGTAGAGCTCGGCCACCGCCTCCTTGGCCTCCTCGGGGTCGGCCGTCGGGTCGAGGGCCGCCGGGTTGGTCATCGGGGTGTCCACGGCCCCGGGGCAGACCGCGTTCACCCGGATCCCCTTCGCCGCGAGCTCCACCGCCGCGACCCGGGTGAGGCCGAGGATGGCGTGCTTGGTGGCGGCGTACGCGCCGACGTACGCCATGCCGGTGAGCGCGGTGTACGAGGCTGTGTTGACGATGGTGCCGCCGCCGGCCGCCTCGATCTCGGGCGCCGCGTACTTGATGCCGAGGAAGGCACCCACCTGGTTGACCTGGATGATCTGCTGGAACTCCTCCAGGGGGGTGGCGACGAGCTCGTTGAAGCGGAGGATGCCCGCGTTGTTGACGAGGCCGTCCAGGTGCCCGAAGGCCTGTTTGGCGAAGACGACGGCGGCGACCCACTCCTCCTCCCGGCTGACGTCGAGGTGGACGAACCGGGCCGACTCCGCGCCCAGTTCCTTGGCCACGGCCTCGCCCTGGTCGTCCAGCACGTCCGCGAGGACCACCTTGGCGCCCTCGGCCGCGAAGAGCCGCGCCTCCTGCTCGCCCTGCCCGCGCGCCGCGCCCGTGACGAGGACGACCCGCCCGTCCAGCTTGCCCATGTCCGTGCTCCCTAGGTGAGGTGTGGGGCCACATCGGCGGCGAACGCCGCGATCTGATCGATGAGTTCGGCGCGGCCGCGGGAGCGGAAGCGCAGCTGGATCTGGCGGACGCCGAGCGCGGCGTACTCGCGCAGGGAGTCGGCGAGGGCGTCGGGCTTGCCGCTGAGGGTGCGGCGCCCGAGGTCCCAGCGCGCCTCGCCGACGTACAGGGGCTCCGCGATGGCGCCGACGCAGAAGGGCCCCTCGATGCCGTTCCTCTCCCGCAACTCCCTGATCCGGGCTATCTGGTGGGACAGTTTGTGACGGGGGTCGCCCTGCGGCAGCCAGCCGTCGCCGCGCAGGGCGGCGCGCCGGACGGCGGCGGGCGAGGATCCGCCGACCCAGATGGGCACGCGCTCCTGCGCGGGCCGTGGACGCTGCCCGAGGTCCTGGAAATGGAATCGCCGACCGTGGAACTCGGGGAACTCCTCCGGCCCCAGCGCGGCTCGCAGCGCGTCGATCGTCTCGTCGAGCACGGCCCCCCTGCCCTCGAAGTCCGCCCCGAGGACCTCGAACTCCTCCTGTACGTGACCGGCCCCCACACCGAGGACCAGTCGGCCGCCGCTGAGGTGGTCGAGGGTCGCGTACTGCTTGGCGGTGAGGAGGGGGTGGCGCAGGCCGACGACTGCGACGTGGCTGAGGAGGAGGGTGCGGGTGGTGATCGCCGCGAGGTAGGCGAGGGTGGCGACGGGGTCGTACCAGGTGGTGCCCATCGCGCCCGCGAGCCGGCGGGGGATGGCGACGTGGTCGCAGGTGGCGAGATAGTGGAAGCCCGCGCGGTCGGCGGCCCGCGCGATCTCGGCGAGGTCGTCCGGGGTGGCGCCGGCTTCCCAGGGTTCGGCGTAGAGGGTGCTCTGGGACTGGATGGGGAGCTGCATCCCGTACACGAGCGCGTGCGCTGGCACCGGGCCTCCTTGACGTGGGCGGACCGTACGTACACCTGACGGCCCGTCACGCAACCGCCGTGCCCAGCTTGCTATCTGACGTGCCGTCAGGCAAGGCCGGGGACGCGGGGGCGTCCTTGGCATCCGGGGCTACCCCAAGAGGGCGTAGACGGTACTGGCCCGGGCGGCGGGCTCGTCCGCGCCCTCGGCGGTGAGCGTGATCTCCGCGAACGCCATGCGCTTGCCGAGCTTGGTGACGCGCGCGTCGACGAGTACGTCCGCGCCGACGACGGCCCGCTGGAAACTGGTCGACTGCTGGACGGTGGTCATGGGCCCGTAAGTGCCCCGGGCGGCGGAGACGGCGATGACGGTGGCGGTATCGGCGGCGGCCATCATGGCCTGCCCCGACATCCCTCCCCCGTCCCGCGCCAGCCGCGCGTCCCAGGGCAGCCGCAGCACGGCATGCGCGGCGCCGACCTCGACGACGACGAGGTTGAGGTCGAGGACCCAGGGGGCGAAGTTGTCGGTGAGGATCTGCTGTGCGGTCTGGGGGTTCATGGGGGGATGGTGGGGGGTGGCCGGGGGCACGTACAAGGGCGCCGGGCGCTTCGCCTGCGGGTCGTGTGTGGCTGATCGCGCAGTTCCCCGCGCCCCTTCTTGGACCGGTGTTCGTGTGCGGGCCGCGTGTGGCTGGTCGCGCGGTTCCCCGCGCCCCTGAAGGGGTTCGTCGTTGTCTGCGGATCGTGCTGGGTTGCTCGCGCCGTTCCCCGCGCCCCTTGAGTGCCGCTGCGCGGCATCCCCTGGGCGGCCCGGAGGGGCGCTTCCAGCGGCGCGGGGAACTGCGCGACCAGCCGAGGACGGCCCGCAGACAAACGGAGACCGGGGTGCAGGGGCCCCGCAGGCCCCGCCCGGGGGTCCAGGGCCGCAGGCCCCTGGAGAGCCGCCTCCCCCACCCCCGGAGGGTTCAGGGAAGCCCCGATGCTACGGACATCAAGGCAAAGAAGTGCAAAGCGGGCGACCGCATCCCGTCCGAAGCGGAGTTGTGCGCGCGGTTCAAAGTTGCGCGCGAGACCGCCCGCCGAGCGGTGCGGGTACTCAGGGAACGCGGGCTCGTCCGAACTGAGTGGGGTAAGGGCACGTTCGTTGTCGGTCCGGGCGAGTCGACGAACAAAGACGCCGAGACTCAGTAGCCATCAGGACTGAACGAAGGGAAGCCCGCTCACCGCCACCGAGGGACAGATGAGCGGGCCACGCTGCTGGCTCAGTCTTCCGACAAGTTGCAGGAAGCGCACCCGACGTTGAACGGTTTACCTGTCTCAGGGGCGACCGTGAGGGTCACCCCGAGACCGTGCGGACAGAATCGACGGGGGCGCCTTCCGGGGCGCCTTTCGACCCGAAGCCGCTGCCAGCTCCCCAGTAGCTTGCTGTACCGAGGGTCATCCCATCTGCGGAGCGCTCCGCCTTCTTCGCTCACTGCAGTTCCCTCCTGACGGACCGTAGTCAACTGTAGAGCGGCACCAGCAAGTTGGGGACAATCCCGCCGCAGGTCACTCAGACGGCTTGCGGCGGAGCCGAGCAGCCCGACCCTCCCTCGGTGCACTCGCTGTGCATGCAGTCGGCGGACACCAGTACCTCCGTCTGCGTTTCCTTGGCCCACAGGTACAAGTCCGGGACGTACCCCGCGCGTTCGATAGCGCTCAGCGTCCGGATCACCGTCGCTTCGTCGTGCTGCTTCGTCGCCGGGGTCTCCGGTACGTGGTGGACGAACCTTCCGAGTTCGTCCGTCAGCCGCATATAGGCGCGCGTGTCCTGGATCAGGGCATGCCATCCCTCGTCGACGATCCGTGAAGGCCGAAGGGCGAGACCGGGCGTCTTGTTGCCCGCCGCTGCCGCCACGAACTTGAGGGCTTCATCGACGATTCGCCCTGCCAGAGCTTCGTTGATGTCTGGGTTGGCGCGCTGCACCATACGCATGGCACCTTCGAAGCTCTCGTCTGCGATCAGTTGCCGGGCACTCGGCTTGAGGTCGCCGGCTGGTGCTAACTCGCTGACAACGGTCATCGGGTTGCCTTCCATTCGATGGGTTGGTTGGACCGTCCCGGTCCTGTAGCGGAGCCTGTGCACGGGGCCGGGACGGGGCTTGGGAGTGGTGAGCGGATTCCGAACGGCCGCCAGGGTGACGCCCAGGTGCACAAAGGCGCGTCTCACGTCTCCGCCCGCGCGTGCTCGACGGGGCCCTTGGCCGCCCGCTCCAGCGCGTTGACCGCAACACGGCGGGCCTGTTCCTGCGCGTTGTTGAGGACGACACACGCCATGTCTTCCAAGCGGCGCGCGAAGATCGCATGACCCGTCTCGGCGGTGTGGGACATCAGCGCCACCGCCCCCGCCTCAAGGTCCGGAGTCGGAGCCAATTCCCAGCGACACCCGCCGCCGCTCATGCAGCGGGCCGTCATAGTCACCTCGCCGTCAGGGTGGCGCAGCACCTTGTAGACCACCGCGCGCAACGTGCTGCGAACGCTCACGGCCGCCCCGCTCTTAAGATCCGGGCGCGCAGCCGATCCAGCTCGTTCGGCGGGCGAGACACTCCGGTCTCCCACGTATGCCCACCCTTGAGCGGCGCCAACGTGACCAGGCGCGTTTCCGCGTCCCACGCCACGGCTTCCCCGAGCCGCCCCGCCGCCGTGTCCTTCACCAGCGTGCCCGGTGCGGGCACCCACTGGGCGCTCACCGCTGCACCGTTCTTACCGGGCGCGTCCACACCTGCGCCCGCCGCGTCTCGTCGGTGGTCAGCGGACGCAGGGCGCAAGGGGCCACGGCCCACTCAGCACCACCACCCGGCGGAACGAGGTACGCCGATCCCTCGAACATTTGGCGCACCTCGCCGATCCGGCCGGTTGCCGTGTCCACCGCGTACGCGCCTGTGATTGGGGTCCAGTTGTCAGCCATGGTTTCTCGCCGTCCCTCTGGTCGTGCCGGGATCGTCCCGCCCAGCCGCCTGACTGCGTAGGGGCATCTCTAGGGGCAAGTCGCTAATGCGGCCTGTCCACCACCCGCCTAGGGGCAGCTGTGGGGGCAAGATGGGCCCATGGCCATCGGGGAACTGATCGCAGACCTTCGGAACGCTCGCGGATGGAGCCAGGGGCGGCTAGCGTCGGCGATCAACGACGCCTTCGGGACGAATCTCGATCGGGAGTATCTGAGCCGTTGGGAACGTTCCAAGGTCACGCCTGGCCCGTTCTATCTGCGGTGCATGTCCGCAGTCCTCGACGTGCCCCTAGCAGTGCTTGAGGGTGAAGTGAAGCGCCGTACGTTCCTGACCGATGCAGCCGGAGCCGCCATAGCCCCTGTCGTGGCCTCAGACCTGCTGTCCGCAGGGTTCGCCGCCCGCCTGTCCGGCGGTCCCACAGCGGATGCCTGGGAGGCCAAGCTGGACACGTACGGTACCGAGTACATGAGTTTGGGCGCTGCCGACATTCAGCGGCGGGTCAGCGCGGAATTGGTTACCGTGCAGCAGCAACTCGACGCACCCCAACTCTGGTCTGTGGCATCCCGGTTAATGACCCTGTACGCCAAGACGTTTCCGGGGTCGGACGGCTCCAAGGCCGTCCACTGGTACCGCATGGCGGCTAAGGCCGCCGACCAGTCCGGAGACGAGGCAGTGCGCGTGTGGGTCCGGGGTCGCGCGGCTATTGCCCTGGGCTACGAGGGGGCATCCCTCGGCGTTGCTGACATGCTGGCCGATCAGGCAATAGCGATCAGCGACAAGCCATCACTTGGGCTACTGAATGCCGTCTTCGGCAAGGCCCATGCAGCGGCGATCCACGGAGACCACAACACTGCGCGGAAGCTCTTGGAGCAAGGCCGACGAGTCTTCGACAAAACGGGCTCGTACGAACAGACCAGCGACTACGCCGTGCCCTGGTGGCGAGTCAACGTCTTCATCTCACTCCTTGCCGCCCGGCTCGGGGACGAGAAGACGGCCATTGAGGCACAGGATGCGGCACGGACAGAACTGCCCCGGACGCTACCCCGATTCGCCACTCACCTTGAAATGCACCGGGGGCTGATGATCGCCCGGTCCGGGGACAGTGCGGGAGGGGTGACTTACTCGCGGGCCGCTCTGGAAGCCCTGCCCCCCGAAAAGCACTCCCTGACCCTCCGGCTCCTCATGGCAGAGGTAGAGGGCCGACCAGTGCACTGAGCCAGCGGCCACTGGGAGACGCCAACCTCCTAGCGAGCTGATGGTGAACCTAGGTAGCCCAAGTAACGGTCCCGTAAAGTCCCGTTACTTCCGCCGAGGCGCTGCCACGATGGGCGCACTCACGCGTAGTAGATACATCCTGGGGGGGCCATGAGTGCTGATGGCGGAAGCGCCGGAGATCATGGCGATACGGGTACCAGTCAAACTTGGAGGAGAATTCTTCGCTCGCCCACATTTATTGGGTGAGTGGCGAATGCATTGGCCGTGACCGCAGTCGTTGTTCCTCTAATCCTAACGTCTGATTCCCCAGGACCATCCCATCCTGCTTCTCCCACCAAGACGGCTTCGTCCCGCTCCAGCAGCCCGAGCAGTGGGGAGCCGCAAGGTCCAGCTCCCAGCCCCACCATCGACATCCGAGAGAATGACCGGTTCATGACGGGGATATATGATGTATCCCTGCTGCAACAGGGAGCGTTGGATATCGACGGAAGGGAGGTGGCTACGTATGCAAACAGCAGTACCGACATCGTCCACATTGCGGGACTTTTGAGGAAGTATCCAATACAGGGCAGGATCGACGAGGGCGTAAAGTTCGGGATCATCACTAATTCCGATATCCCATATTGTTCAACGCGAGCAAAGCTCTCGAGCGGCATCATCGTTAACTCTCTCGGATATGACAAAAGTCTTTGTGTTCAAACAAATGAAAGCCGCTGGGCGCTGGTGCAGATAGCATTTCCGCGAAGCAGTCAACTTCTTAAACTCCGTGTTGGATTTCTAAGGAATTCTCAACCGCTCGATAAGTACTTTCCTTCGCTGGAGCCCGAGTCGCCCTGATTCCGCCCCGAACTCCGTAGCTGTCTTGAGCTGGTGGCACTCGTGGCACAGCACCTGAACGTTGCTGTCTATGTCCTCGCCGCCGAGGGACAGCGGGCGCACATGATCCACGTCCACTCCGTCCGCAGGGAAGGTGCCCATGCACCAGTCGCACCAGGCCGAGCCCCGTTCCTGTACGCGTCGGCGGAGCCGTGCCGCAGCGTCGAACCGCTTTGTTCGTCGCCTACCGCATGCTCGTCGGGCGCGGACACTTGCCCGACCCTCGTAGATGGTGTGGTGCGTCTTGCAGCGCCCACGGTTTGTGGCGGGTTCGGTGCAGTCGATACAGCGCATGTGCGTCCCCTGGTGCTCGTTGTTGTCGAGTGCCCGCCCCCGGACTCGAACCGGGAACCTTCGCGGTCTAAGCGCGACGCCTCTTGCCGTTGGGCTAGGCGGGCTGGTCGTCGCCCTTGCCGTGAAGCGGGACAACGTGGGGACTGCACGGCTTCAACCCCTTCGACGCGCCCTGGGGGGCGGGTTACTCATGGGCGGTGCAGTCCCCGCACGCGTTGCCTCACGACTCCGGCAGACCACCCCGGTAACGCGGGGTGCGTGGTGCACGGGCAACGCTGGTGAGAGAGTCGGGCACTCGGACCGCCGGGTATCCCCCTTGGGGTGGGTGCGCGGTAACCCGCTCTCACTCTGTTGTGGGGACCAGCAGATTCCCGCCAGGTCTGCCCATGACGGAATGACGGTTCTAGGGATCTTTCTGGTTTTTCTTAGAAAACTAAGAGAAAAATAGAAACAGGCCCTGAACCGTCATACCGTCATGACTGCGCCCATTGGTGGCCCTCGCCGGCAACGCTGGAGCGCCGCGCGGCCCGCTGCGTGGCTGTGCGCGGGCATGGGAAAGCCCCGGCGGTCCGAGGGGACTACCGGGGCGGTGCGGACTGGTCGTACTGCATTTTCGGGCTCTAGGAACCTGTCATGCACCAGCCCTACCTCGCCGAAGTCGATACCGAGGGCTGCCGCCGCGATGTCGTCGGCCTCGCGCTGACGCTCGGGGCTCGTCGTCTCATCCGTCCGCACCGACAGACGGATGCACCGGACTCCGCGCAGGGTCTCGGTAGCGTGAATTACTGCTGTAGGCGTGCTGGTCTCCATACCCTCTGTGGAGACCAGCGAGTTCCCCGTGGCGCTGACCAGCGCAGATATCGCCATGACCCGATCACTCCAGAACACTCAGTCCGGAGCACCGGGAAGGGGCGGGGTGGGGGGAATCACCCCAGCCACAATCCATCCGCCCCCAGCGACAGGAGCTCGATCGCGTTCCCCCGAACGATCCGCTCCACCACATCCCCCCGAAGATGCGCCATCTGCGCCTCCCCCACCTCCTTCGACTTCGGCCACGTGGAGTCCGAGTGCGGGTAGTCCGTCTCGTACAGGACGTTGCCCACTCCGATCGCCCCCAGGTTCCGGAGGCCGAACGCGTCGTCGAAGAAGCAGCCGTAGATGTGCTCGGCGAAGAGTTCGGACGGGGGGCGGTGGACCTTGTCCGCGACTCCGCCCCAGGCGCGGTTCTCCTCCCAGACGACGTCCGCGCGCTCCAGGATGTAGGGGATCCAGCCGATCTGGCCCTCCGCGTACATCACGCGCAGCCGCGGGAAGCGTTCGAACTTGCCGCTCATCAGCCAGTCGACCATCGAGAAGCAGCAGTTGGCGAAGGTGATCGTGGAGCCGACGGCCGGGGGCGCGTCCGCCGATGTCGAGGGCATACGGGACGACGAGCCGATGTGCATCGCTATCACCGTGCCCGTCTCGTCGCACGCCGCCAGGAACGGGTCCCAGTAGTCGGTGTGGATGGAGGGGAGGCCGAGGTGCGGGGGTATCTCGGAGAACGCCACCGCACGTACGCCCCGCGCCGCGTTCCGCCGTACCTCCGCCGCCGCGAGGTGCGCGTCCCAGAGGGGGATCAGGGTCAGGGGGATCAGGCGGCCCCCGGCCCGCGGGCCGCACCATTCCTCCACCATCCAGTCGTTGTACGCCCGTACCGACAGCAGCGCCAGCTCCCGGTCGGACGCCTCCGTGAACGTCTGGCCGCAGAAGCGGGGGAAGGTGGGGAAGCAGAGCGCCGACTGGACGTGGTTGACGTCCATGTCCGCGAGCCGCTCCGGGACGCTGTACGAGCCCGGCCGCATCTGCTCGTACGTGATCACTTCCAGACGGATCTCGTCCCGGGAGTATCCGACTGCCGTGTCCAGCCTTGTCAGCGGGCGGTGCAGGTCCTCGTACACCCACCAGTCGCCGACCGGCCCCTCGTCCCCCGGCGCACCCATGACCGGAGCGAACTTGCCGCCGAGGAAGGTCATCTCCTTGAGGGGGGCGCGGACTACGCGCGGGCCCGAGTCCCGGTACTTCGACGGGAGCCGGTCCTGCCAGACGTGCGGCGGCTCCACCGTGTGGTCGTCCACCGAGATGATCTTCGGGAAGCTCTCCACGGTCTCCACAGTCTTCATGGTCTCCATGGCACTTCACCGTAGACCTGATCTGACGATCCGTCAGCTAGCTTGACAGGTGCGCTTCGGTCTCTTCGTTGCTCGACCCCGGCATGGCCCCGGCGGATACCGCCGCCCCGCAACCCGTATACCGGTCACGCCTCGGCCACCCACCCGTCACTCGTCGGCCATTCGCCCCTCCCTCCCCGCCCGCGACGCCTGCCCGTCCCCCGGACAGGGTCGTGGACATGCGCTGGTGACCTGTAACGAAAGTGTGCAGAGGCCCTGTGCGGAGCGTCACCCGTAGCTGACGCGCATGCCATGGACAGGGCAGACTGGCACGGGCATTACCAGCGCTACGGGGGCACAGGGGGTCGCTATGGACCGAAACGGCGAGCCGCGCATTCCGGAGCAGCGGGCTCCGGTCCTGGCAGCGGACGCCGGCCAGGCCGCGGACACCACCGGCCTGCGCTTCGGCGTGCTCGGACCCGTACGCGCGTGGCGCGGGCCCGACGCCCTGCCGTCCGGCTCGCCGCAGCAGCGCGCCCTCCTCGCCGCGCTGCTGCTGCGCGACGGCCGCACGGCCACCGCCGCCGAGCTGATCGACGCCATCTGGGGCGACGAGCCGCCCTCCCAGGCCCTGGCCGCGGTACGGACGTACGCCTCGCGACTGCGCAAGGCCCTGGGGCCGGGCGTCCTGGTGAGCGACGCCGGCGGATACGCCATCCGGCTCTCCTCCGGCATCCTCGACCTCACCACTGCCCAGGAGCTGGCCGCCGAGGCCGAGAAGGCGCGGGCCGCCGGCGACCAGGCCAGGGCGCGCGAGCTGCTCAAGGCCACGCTCGCGCTGTGGGCCGGCGAGCCGCTCGCCGGGATCCCCGGCCCGCACGCGGACACCGAGCGGACCCGGCTCGTCGAGTGGCGGCTCCAGCTCACCGAGGCGCGGCTCGACATGGAGCTGGATGCCGGGTGCCACGCCGAGGCCGTCTCCGAACTGACCGCGCTCACCGCCGCGTACCCACTGCGCGAGCGGCTGCGGGAGCTGTTGATGCTCGCGCTCTACCGCAGCGGACGCCAGGCCGAGGCCCTCGCCGTGTACGCGGACACGCGCAGGCTGCTCGCCGACGAGCTGGGCGTCGATCCGCGCCCCGAGCTCTCCCGGCTCCAGCAGCGGATCCTTCAGGCCGACGAGGACCTCGCCCGGCCCGCCGAGGCGCCCGCCGCCCCGGCGCCCGTCCGCGCGGCCCAGCTCCCCGCGTCCGTCCCCGACTTCACCGGGCGCGTCTCCTTCGTCCAGGAGCTGTCGGCGCGGCTCGCCACCGCCGACACCACCGTGATGGCCGTCTCCGCGCTCGCCGGGATCGGCGGCGTGGGCAAGACGACGCTCGCCGTGCACGTCGCCCACACGGCCCGCCCGCACTTCCCCGACGGCCAGCTGTACGTGGACCTCCAGGGCACCGGGCCGCGCGCCTGCGAGCCGGAAGCGGTGCTCGGCGCGTTCCTGCGGGCGCTCGGCACCCCCGACGCGTCCATCCCCGACTCACTGGAGGAGCGCGCGGCCCTGTTCCGCTCCACGCTCGACGGCCGCCGCGTCCTCGTCCTGCTCGACAACGCGCGCGACGCCGCACAGGTGCGCCCCCTGCTGCCCGGCACGGCGGGCTGCGCCGCCCTGGTCACCAGCCGCATCCGGATGCTGGACCTGGCCGGGGCGTATCTGGTCGACCTGGACGTGATGTCGCCGGAGGAGGCCCTCCAGCTCTTCACGAAGATCGTGGGCCAGGAGCGGGTGAGCGCGGAGCGCCAGTCGGCGCTCGACGTGGTGGCCGCCTGCGGCTTCCTGCCGCTCGCGATCCGTATCGCCGCCTCCCGGCTCGCCTCCCGCCGCACCTGGACCGTCTCGGTCCTCGCCGCCAAGCTCGCCGACGAGCGGCGCCGCCTGGACGAGCTGCAGGCGGGCGACCTCGCGGTCAAGGCCACCTTCGAACTCGGCTACGGCCAGCTGGAGCCCGCCCAGGCCCGCGCCTTCCGGCTGCTCGGCCTGCCCGACGGCTCGGACATCTCACTGGCCGCCGCCGCCGCCGTACTCGACCTGCCGCTCCAGGAGACCGAGGACCTGCTCGAATCCCTCGTCGACACCAGCCTGGTGGAGTCGGCGGCCCCCGGCCGCTACCGCTACCACGACCTCGTACGGCTCTACGCGCGTGCATGCGCCGAGCGCGACGAGGACCCGCCGTCCGAGCGGGCCCCGGCCATGTCGCGGCTGCTCGACTTCTATCTGGCCACGGCCGCCCGGGTGTACGCGATCGAGCGGCCCGGCGACCGGCTGGTGGAGCACCTGGCGCCGACCCAGTACCCGGGGCTGCCGTTCGCCGACGGGCACGCGGCGGTGGACTGGCTGTACGCGGAGGCCAACTGCCTGCTGTCGTGCGTCCACCAGTGCGCGGGCGACCCCGCGCTGCTGCGGCGCGCGGTGGACCTGCTGTGGGCGGCGAAGGACCTCGCCGAGTCGGGGGCCAACTCGCGGCAGTACGAGACCACCGCGATCGCCGTCCGCGACGCCGGGCACGACAGGAGCGACGCGAGCGCCGAGGCGCGGGCCCGGCTCGCGCTCTCCACCGTGCTGCTCGTCTCCGGCCGCTTCGAGCAGGCCGACGAGGAGGCGCGGCTCTCCTCGCTGCTCGCCAACGAGGCCGGCGACCCGATGCCGGCCGGGGCCGCGCCCAACGACCGCGGGATCATCGCGTTCTACCAGAACCGCCACGCCGACGGCGAACGCTTCCTCCAGGAGGCGATCGACAACTACCGGGCCGACGGCAACCGGCCGGGCGAGGCGAGCGCGCTGTGCAATCTGGCGCGGATCCACGTGAACATGGGCCGCACGTCCAGCGCCGTCGAACTCGCCCAGCGCGGGCTCGACATCTTCAGCGAGATGGGCCTGGCCCTGCGGGTCGCCAACGGCCGCTTCGCACTGGGCATCGCCCTGACGCGGGCCGGCCGCCTGGACGATGCCCTCTCCCAACTGGGCCAGGCCCTCCAGGTCTTCCAGGACAACCGCCAGCGCCTGTGGGAGGGCACCACCCACTTCCGTATCGCCGAGGCGCACTTCGCGGCGCGGCGCCCGGCCCGGGCGGCCCAGCACGCGGAGCAGGCGCTGGCACTGCGCTGCATCGGCGGTGAGTGGATGCGCGGCAACGTCCTCACCACGCTGGGCCGCGCCCTGGACCAGCTGGGCCAGGCCGACCGGGCCCGCGCGTGCTGGCGCGAGGCGCTGGCCATCTACGAGTCGACGGGCGCGGCGGAGGCCAAGGACGTACGGCAGTTGCTGAGCCCGATGGCGGCGGCGTAGCGAGGCGGCGCAGCGCGAATTTCCCCTGTTCACAGGGGTGTTCGTGGGGGCTTCCCCGGGCGTGGAACCGTAGGTACCGAGGTGGCTGTCCAAGCTGTTGCCGATGCCGTTTAGCCATCGTTTATCGCCCCTCGGCACTCTCTTACTCAACGATCCGCCGTGTCGGGGGGCAGGCGGGTCGACGGTGGGCCTCCCCGCTAACGTGGACGGCCCTTGAAGTGCCCGTCCGGCGACCCTCGGGGGAGCCGCCGGGCGGGCACCGTTCACAGCACGACATGCAGCAAACTCAGGGGAGCTGAACACGATGAGTGACGGAAACAAGCCCGAGATCGGCGACACCACGACGCAGGAGAACCACGCGGGGAGCCCGGCCTCCGGAACGGGTACGGGCACGATCCGCCCGATGGAGAACCACGCGGGCCTGGCGGCTTCGCTCGGTGGCGACGCCAAGATCAAGCCCCTTGAGAACCACGCGGGCCTGATCGGTGGCGACGTGGTGAAGCCGCTGGAGAACCACGCCGGGGTGATCGGCACGGGCGGCCCGATCAAGCCCATGGAGAACCACGCGGGCCTGATCGGCAGGGACGTCCTCAAGCCCCAGGAGAACCACGCGGGTTCCGAAGAGGCCTGAGTACCACTGCTGGGCGGGGGCCGGCCGCGGCGACGCGGAGGGGGGTTGTCGCGGCCGGCGACTTACGGGGGACCACGGGGGACCACGGGGAACCACCGGGCCACGGGGGAACGGGGGCACGGGGGAAAACGGGGGAACGGGGGAACGGGGGATCGTCGGGGGCGCGTACTTGGGGGTGCGCGTCCCCGACGGGGGGAGCAACGGGGGACGTACGGGGGGCACGGGGGAAGTTACGGGGGAACGGGGGAAGTACGGGGGAAACCAAGCGCCCCGCGGCCGGACGTGCCGCGGGGCGCTTGGTTTTCGGCGTCTGGTGTTTGGTGTTTGCCGTTTCGCAGGACGGGGTCGGCTCAAGGCGAGGGCGTTTCGGCCTTCGTGTGGAGGACCTCGCGGGCCTGCTCCGCGGCGCGTATGAGGCTCTCACTGACGAAGTCCAGGAAGCGGGCGACGTTCTCCAGGCGGACGGCGGCCGGGGTTTCGGGCCCGAGGACACCCACGCCCTGCCGTGCGATCTCGACGATCTGGGCGTTGGACCGGACGCTGGCCATCATCGACTGGTACCAGATGTCGTCGTCGATGACGTAGCGCTCGCGGCGGCGTTCGTCGCGTTCCCGGCGGACCATGCCCTGGCTGTCGAGGAACGCGACCGCTTTGGAGACGGACGCCGGGCTGACCTGGAGGCGCTGGACCAGTTCGGACGCGGTGAGGCTGCCCGCGTCGGTGAGGGTGAGGCAGGCCATCACCCGGGACATCATCTTGGGCAGGCCCGAAGCCATCATGACGGTGGTGAGCGCCTCCTCGTACTCGCGCACCGCCTCGGCATCGCGCCCGTAGGCCTGCGCCGGCGCCTCCGGGTCCCGGGGCGCGGATTGCGTACGCCGGTGGGCGCGGCGTTCGGTGGCGCGGTGGGCCAGGTCGGCGCGGTAGGCGGTGGGGCCGCCGTTGCGCATCACCTCACGCGTGACCGTCGAGGTGGGGCGGTCGAGCCGTCTGGCGATCTCCGCGTAGGCGAGTCCGTCGGCCAGTCCCAGCGCGATCTGCTGGCGTTCCTGCTGGGTGAGCCTGCCTCCCGGCATCGCGGTCTCCTTCGTGGTCCTTGATGGCGCGAGCATAGCGTTCACTCCCAATTCATTGCAACGAGCGACATGGCCGTTGTTGCATTAGGGCCGAGGCCATTGCAACGATTTTCTAGCTCTGACCTGCACTTATGGCAATTCTTCGCAACGAGCTTGTTGCCCGATCCATGAACGCAACGTAGCTTTTCCCTCATCGGAAACGACGAACCGAAGGAAAGAACAATGCAGAAGTTCAACACCACCGCCCCGATCGCCGCCGTCCTCGACATCCCCGCGGGACGCATCCGGTTCATCGCCGCCGACCGGGCCGACGCCACGGTCGAGGTCCTGCCCGCGAACGCCTCGGACGGCCGCGACGTGAAGGCGGCGGAGCAGATCACGGTCGGGTACGGCGACGGCGTCCTGCGGATCGAGGCCGCACCGGCGAAGAACCGGCTCCTCGGCAGGTCCGGATCCGTCGAGGTGACGGTCCAGCTGCCCACCGGCTCCCGTATCGAAGCGAAGGCCGCCGCCGCCGAGTTCCGGGGCGTCGGACGGCTCGGCGACGTCGTCATCGAGGGCGCGAACGGCTCGCTCAAGCTCGACGAGGCCGCGAGCGCCCGCCTCGCCGTCCTCGACGGCGACGTCTCGGTCGGCCGCCTGGGCGGTCCCGCGGAAATCAACACCCAGCGGGGCAGCATCCACATCGCGGAGGCCGTGAGCGGCACGGTCACCCTGAGCACCCAGCAGGGCGACATCACGGTCGGCGCCGCCCGCGGAGTCTCCGCCTCCCTGGACGCCGGCACCGCGTACGGCCGGATCCAGAACGCGCTTCGGAACACCGACGGCGCCGCCGGCCTGAACATCCACGCGACCACCGCCTACGGCGACATCGCCGCCCGCAGCCTCTGACCGCTCACAGCCTCCAACCGCTCGCAGTCTCTGAAGGAGCCCCATCGTGACCAACTCGGCCATCGCGGCGAACGGGCTGCGCAAGTCCTACGGCGACAAGGTCGTGCTCGACGGCGTCGACCTCGCCGTCCCCGAAGGAACGGTCTTCTCCCTGCTCGGCCCGAACGGCGCCGGCAAGACCACCGCCGTGAAGATCCTCTCCACCCTCATCCCCGCCGACCCCGGCACCGGCGACATCCGCATCGGCGGCCACGACCTGGCCGCCGCCCCCCAGGCGGTGCGCCGCGCGATCGGCGTCACCGGCCAGTTCTCCGCCGTGGACGGCCTGATCACCGGCGAGGAGAACATGCTCCTGATGGCGGACCTGCACCATCTGTCCAAGCGGGAGGGGCGGCGGGTCGCCGCCGAGTTGCTGGAGCGCTTCGATCTGGTGGAGGCAGCGAAGAAGCCCGCCTCCACCTACTCCGGCGGTATGAAGCGCCGTCTGGACATCGCCATGACGCTGGTCGGCGCCCCGCGGATCATCTTCCTCGACGAGCCGACCACCGGCCTCGACCCCCGCTCCCGGCACAACATGTGGGGGATCATCCGCGAACTGGTCTCCGACGGCGTCACCGTCTTCCTCACCACCCAGTACCTGGACGAGGCCGACGAGCTCGCCGACCGCATCGCGGTACTGCACGACGGCAAGATCGCCGCCGAGGGGACGGCCGAGGAGCTGAAGCGGCTGATCCCCGGCGGGCATGTCCGGCTCCGCTTCACCGACGCGTCCGCGTACGGGAGCGCCGCCTCCGCTCTCGGCGAGGTCAACCGGGACGACGAGGCGCTGTCACTCCAGATCCCCAGCGACGGGAGCCAGCGCGAACTGCGCTCCCTCCTCGACCGGCTGCACTCGGCCGGCATCGAGGCGGACGAACTGACCGTGCACACCCCCGACCTCGACGACGTCTTCTTCGCCCTGACCGGCAGCGCCAAGGTCCCCAACCAGCCCAAGGAGTCCGTCCGATGAGCTCTCTCCCCCTCGCCGTCCGCGACTCGAAGACGATGCTGCGCCGCAACCTGCTGCACGCGCGCCGCTACCCGTCCCTCACCCTGAACCTGCTGCTCACCCCGGTCATGCTCCTGCTGCTCTTCGTCTACATCTTCGGAGACGTGATGAGCACGGGCATCGGCGGCACCGACCGCTCCGACTACATCGCCTACATCGTCCCGGGCATCCTGATGATGACCATCGGCGGCACCGTGATCGGGGCGGCGGTGTCCGTCGCCACCGACATGAACGAGGGCATCATCGCCCGCTTCCGTACGCTGGCGATCCACCGCGGCTCCGTCCTCATCGGGCACGTCGTCGGCAGCGTGCTGCAGTGCATCGCCAGCGTGGTCCTCGTCGGCGCCGTCGCCGTGGCCATCGGCTTCCGGTCCACGAACGCCACGGCCCTGGAGTGGCTGGCCGCGTTCGGACTGCTCGTGCTCTTCGCCCTGGCGCTCACCTGGATCGCCGTCGGCATGGGCATGGCCAGCCCGAACGCCGAGGCCGCCGCCAACAGCGCGCAGCCGCTGATCCTCCTGCCCCTCATCTCCAGCGCCTTCATCCCGGCCGACACGATGCCGGGCTGGTTCCGGCCGATCGCCGAGTACCAGCCGTTCACCCCCGCCATCGAAACCCTGCGCGGCCTCCTGCTCGGCACCGAGATCGGCAACAACGGCTGGCTGGCGGTCGCCTGGTGCGTGGGCCTCGCGGTGCTGGGCTACTTCTGGTCGACGGCGAAGTTCAACGGGGAGGGGAAGTAACGGCGATGGCCTGCGGAACGGTGACGTCGGGGGCAGGGACAGGCCGCAGACCTCACCAGGGGGCAAGGGCCGCAACCCGCAGACCTCACCAGGGGGCAGAGGCCGCAAGCCCGCCCTTCAGGCGCGGGGGCAGGGAGCGAAGCTCCCGCCCTTCAGGGGCGCGGGGAACTGCGCGACCAGCCACAGACGACCCGCAGACGAACGGGTCCGGGGCGGAGCCCAGTCGCAGGGTGCAGGGGGCGGAGCCCCCGCCCAGGGGTGCACGGGGCGGAGCCCCCGGGAAACCCACCTCAACCCCCACCCACCCCCGGAGGGTTCAGGCAACGGGTGGGGTGGGGGAAAACTCCCGAAGCACCCCCTTCACCACCTTCCCCCCCGCATTCCGCGGCAACTCCCCCAAGAACCACACCTCCCGCGGCACCTTGAAGTTCGCCATCTCCCGCCGCGCCCACGCGATCAGCTCGTCCGCCGTCAGGGCGGACCCGGCCCGCCGCACCACGAACGCCTTGCCCACCTCTCCGAGGCGCGCGTCCGGCACCCCCACCACCGCCACGTCCGCGACCTCGGGATGCAGACCGAGCACCTGCTCGATCTCGGCGGGGTACGCGTTGAACCCCCCGACGATGAACATGTCCTTGATCCGGTCGGTGATCCGCAGGTTGCCCGCCGCGTCCAGGACCCCCACGTCCCCCGTCCGCAGCCACCCGTCCCCCGTGATCGCCCGCGCCGTCTCCGCCTCGTCCTCGAAGTACCCGCGCATCACGTTGAACCCGCGCACCAGCACCTCCCCCGGCTCGCCCGGCGCCGCCAGGACCCGTACCTCCGTACCGGGTATCGCCCGCCCGGACGTGGACGCGATCACCTCCGCCGGGTCGCCTCGGCGGCACATCGTGACGATGCCGCTCGCCTCGGACAGCCCGTACGCGGTGAGCACCGTCCCGATCCCCAGCTCCGTCCGCAGCCGCTCGACGAGCCGCAGCGGGACGACCGCCGCGCCGGTCACCACGAGCCGCAGCGCGGACAGGTCGTGGGCGGTGCGCGCCGGGTGGTCGAGGAGGGACTGGTGGAGCGTGGGCGGGCCCGGCAGTACGGAGATGCGCTCGGCGGCGATGTTCGCCAGGACCGTCTCGACGTCGAACACCGGCTGCGGCACCATCGTCGCGCCCCGCATCAGACAGGCGATGATCCCCGCCTTGTACCCGAAGGTGTGGAAGAACGGGTTCACGATCAGATAGCGGTCGCCCTCGCGCAGGCCCGCCAGCTCGCTCCAGATGCCGTAGGCCCGCAGCGTCTGCGCGTGCGTGATCACCGCACCCTTGGGGCGGCCCGTCGTGCCGGAGGTGAAGACGATGTCCGAGGGGGCGGAGGGAGCCACCGAGTCCGCCCGCCCTCGCACGTCCGCCGCCGGAACGCCTTCCCCTCCCGCCAGGAAGTCCTTCCAGGTCCAGAAGTCGTCCGGCGCGTCCTCCGCCAGGACCACCACCTGTTCCAGATGCGGCAGTCCGGGCAGGGGCCCCGCGCCCTCGCCCTCGGCGGCGGCACGCCGCAAGGTGGCAACGTACGACGTGCCCAGGAACGTTCCCGTGATGAACAGCAGCTTCGCCCGGCTGCGTTGGAGTACGTACGCCGCCTCCGCCCCCTTGAACCGCGTGTTCAGCGGTACGAGCACCGCCCCGGCCGTGACCGCGCCGAGCGCGGAGACGACCCAGTCCAGGGTGTTGGGCGCCCACACCGCGACGCGGTCGCCGCTCTCGACCCCGGCCGCCATACAGGCCGCCGCCGCCCGTTCGACCCGCTCGCCCAGCTCCGCGTAGGAGACGCGGGCGCGGCCCTCGACGACGGCCTCGCGCTGCCCGTACCGCTCGGCCGCGTCCCGTACGAGCTCGGGGACGGAGCCCCACTCCAGGTCTCCCCGCATGGCAAACCCTCCCACCCGCAACAGCGGTCGACACGGTAGCTGACTACCCGTCAGATTAGCTGTACCCTTCCTCGCTGTCAGCAGCAATTCAGCGGCAATGGCGCACGGCGATCGCGGAGGTGGCGGGTGTCGATGCTCAAGGACGCGACGGCAATCGCGGGCATAGGCCAGACGGAGTTCGCCCGCCGACTCGGCGACTCCGAGAAGAAGTTGGCCTGCCGGGCCATCCTCGCCGCGCTCGACGACGCCGGGATCTCCCCCTCCGAGGTGGACGGCTTCGCCTCGTACACGATGGAGGAGACCGACGAGGTGGAGGTCGCCAAGTCCATCGGCGCCGGCGACGTCACCTTCTTCGGCAAGGTCGGCTTCGGCGGCGGCGGTTCGTGCGCCACCGTCGCCCACCTCGCCGCCGCCGTCGCCACCGGCCAGGCGAACGTGGGGGTCGCCTGGCGCTCCCGCAAGCGCGGCAGCGGACCCCGCCCGTGGACGAACACGGCGGTCCAGCTGCCCACCCCCGCCCAGTGGACGCGCCCCTTCGGGCTGCTGCGGCCCGCCGACGAGATCGGCATGCTGGCGCGGCGCTATATGCACGAGTACGGCGCCACCCGCGACCACCTCTTCAACGTCGCCCTCGCCTGCCGCAACCGCGCCAACCAGAACCCGGCCGCGATCATGTACGAGCGGCCGCTGACCCGCGACATGTATATGACCTCGCGCTGGATCAGCGAACCGCTCTGCCTCTTCGACAACTGCCTGGAGACGGACGGCGCGCTCGCGTGCGTGATCGTCTCCGCCGAGCGCGCCCGCGACTGCCGCCACCGGCCGGTGTACGTGCACTCCGCCGCCCAGGGCCTGCCGGCCCAGCACCACGGCATGGTCAACTACTGGAACGACGACCCGCTGACCGGCCCCGCCTGGACCGCCGCCCGCCACCTGTGGAAACAGGCCGACTTCGGCCCCCAGGACGTCGACGTCGCCCAGATCTACGACGCGTTCACCCCGCTCGTGCCGCTCTCCCTGGAGGGCTACGGCTTCTGCGGCCGGGGCGAGGGCGCCGCCTTCACCGAGGGCGGCGCCCTGGAGATCGGCGGCCGGCTGCCGCTCAACACGGGCGGCGGCGGCCTGAGCGAGGCGTACGTACACGGCTTCAACCTCATCAACGAGGGCGTGAAGCAACTGCGCGGCACCTCCACCGCGCAGGTTCCCGACGCCGCGACCTGCCTGGTCACGGCGGGCGAGGGCGTGCCCACGTCCGCGATTCTGCTGAGGAGTTGAGATGCCGGCCCCGGTGACCGACGACGACGGCGCCCCGTTCTGGGAGTACGCCGCCCGAGGCGAACTGCGCGTCCAGGCGTGCGCCGCCCCCGACTGCGGACGGCTGCGGTTCCCGCCCCGGCCGTGCTGCCCGCACTGCCACTCCTTCGACAGCGAGTGGCGCAGGATGTCCGGGCGCGGCCGCATCTGGTCGTATGTGTTCCCCCACCCGCCGCTCCTGCCCGAGTACGCGGCCCAGGCCCCCTACAACGCGGTGGTCGTCGAACTCGTCGAGGACCCGCTGATCCGCCTGGTCGGCAATGTGGTCGCCGAGCCGGACGCGCCGCTGGACTCGGTGGCGCCGGAACGGCTACGGATCGGGGCGCGAGTGCAGGTCGCGTTCACGCGGATGTCCACCGAGGCAGACGGCATGACCGTCCCCCGCTGGCTCCTGGAGCGCACATGACGCTGGAGGTCGTACGGGACGAGAAGACGGGCGTGGCCGTCGTCACGCTGAACCGCCCGCACAAACACAACGCGATCGACCTCGACACGGCGGCCGGACTGTCCGCCGCCTGGCGCGGGTTCCGCTACGACGACACCGTACGGGCGATCGTGCTGACCGGGGCGGGCGACAAGGCGTTCTGCACGGGCATCGACCGCGCGGCGCGGGTGCCGCAGCCGTCGTCCCCGTACTCGGTCGACGACCCCCTCCTCACGATCGGCCCGAAGGCGAACGACCTGTGGAAGCCGGTGATCGCGGCGGTGCGCGGGATGGCGTGCGGCGGGGCGTTCTATCTGCTGGGCGAGGCGGAGTTCGTGATCGCCGCCGAGGACGCCACGTTCTTCGACCCGCACACGACGTACGGAATGGTCAGCGCGTACGAGTCCGCCTACCTGGCCACCCGCATGCCCCCCGGGGAGGCGGCCCGGCTCGCCCTGATGGGCACGGCGGAACGGCTCTCGGCGCGCAGGGCGTACGAGACGGGCCTGGTCAGCGAGGTCACGGCGGCAGGCGAGGAGGTGGCGGCGGCGCTGCGCTGCGCGGAAGTCCTGTCCTCCTACCCCACGGAGGCGATCCAGGGCACGGTCCGAGCCCTGTGGACCACCCGAGCCCCCACTCTCGCCCAGTCGTTCGCCCAGGCCCCACAGCTGATCGCGCTGGGGAACCTTCCGCCGGAACGGCAGGCGGAGTTGTTCGGGGGCAGGGGTGGGGGGTTCAGGGTGAGGTGATTCGTCTGCGGGTGGGTGGGGGCTGGTCGCGCAGTTCCCCGCGCCCCCTTTGTCGCCCGGTGTCCGTCTGCGGACCGTGGTGAGTTGCTCGCGCAGTTTCCCGCGCCCCTGAATGCGCCCCTTCGGGGCGCCCAGGGGATGCCGCGCCGCGGCATTCAAGGGGCGCGGGGCTGTCACATCGTGCGGCTCCGCCGCGATGGGGATCCCCCCTGTTCGAGCGGAGCCGAGAACTTGGGGGAGCGACCAGCCCCCACCGGCCCGCAGCCGACGAAACAGGCCGCCCGCCAGAGGGCTTTCGGGAAGGGTGGGATGGGGACTCCCCGCCGGAGGCGCTACCCGCTACCCACCCCGTACCGCGCCAGGAACACATCCACCCCCGCCACCACGAGCGCCTCCACGTCGTCGTGGGACGGGGCGTACTCGGGGTCGAAGGTCTTCGCCAGTTGCGGGATCGCGATCGTCGCGCCGACCAGCTGCTTCACCGCCAGCTCGGGATCCGGCACGGCCAGCTCGCCGCGCCGCGTGAGCTCGGTGAACGCCTCGACCAGCGGCGCGTTCATCGCCGCGTAGCTGCGCCGGAACCACAGCCGCCCCAGCTGCGGGAAGCGGTCGACCTCCCCGATCACCAGCCGCCGCAGCCGCACGATCCGTTCGTCGAGCTGGATCAGCGTCCATTCGAGCTGCACCTCGATCAGCGCCGAGCGCAGGTCGACGGCCCGGGTGAGCGCGATGCCGTGCGGCTCCAGCTCCTCGTACGCACCGTTCAGGACCGAGCCGATGACCGCGAGGAACAGCCGCTCCTTGCTGCCGAAGTGCTTGTACACCGTCGGCTTGGACACCCCCGCGCGCGAGGCGATCGCGTCGACCGACACCGCGCTGTACCCCCCGGCCAGGAACTCGGCCAGGGCCGCCTCCTCGATGGCCCGCCGCTTCACCTGGGAGACGCTCACGGCCTCCGGGATCACCGGAATTCCGTACGCGTCCACGTCCTCGCTCATCACTCTCGCCTCCGTCGCCGCCTCCACTGTCCGCCTCAGTATGCCCCGACTGAACCGTGCAGAAGACTAAACCACACGGTGTAGTTGCATGACTGAACTGAACGGTTTAGTGTCATCACATCGCCGCAGGGGCAACACCCGCCTCGGGGCGCACACTTGGGAGGGAAACCAATGAGCGACTTCAAGATCCTCGGCATCTCGGGCAGCCTGCGCGCCGACTCGCACAACAGCGCCCTGCTGCGGGCCGCCCAGAAGTTCCAGCCCGGCGGCCTGGACATCGAGATCTACGAGGGCCTGCGCGACATCCCCCCGTACGACCTGGACCTGGACACCCCCGAGAACCGCCCGGCGGTCGTCGCCGACCTGCGCCGCCGCATCAACGAGGCCGACGGCGTACTGATCGCGACGCCCGAGTTCAACTACTCGATCCCGGGCACGCTGAAGAACGCCATCGACTGGGTCAGCACCGACTGGACCAAGCGGGAGGGGCTGCCGCTGCGGCACAAGCCGATCGCGATCATGGGCGCGGCGCCGACCAACTTCGGCACCGTCCGGGCCCAGTTGGCGCTGCGTCAGGTGTTCGTCTGGACCGAGAGCGACGTCGTGATCAAGCCGGAGGTCCAGGTCTTCCGTGCGCACGAGCGGTTCGACGAGAACGCCAACCTGGTCGACGACATGACCGTGTCCATGCTGCGCGACCTGCTGGCCGCGCTCAAGGGCAAGGCGGAGAAGAACCGGGGGTGATGCCGGCGGGCGTCAGCTCCACTCCATGACCCGCACCACGCGGCATTCCTTGACCTTCGCGATGCGCGACGGCAGCGCCATCGGCACCTTCACGCTCTCCGTCGCCCCCGCACCGAGGGTGACGAAGGCGGAGCCCGTGTCGACCGTCTCGTCGGCCGCGCCGAGGAAGGCGACCTCCAGGCGGTAGCGGTGGCTGCCGCTCGCCAGCGGGTCGCCGCTGACCCGTACGGTCGCGGAAGTGACCGCCGGGCGCTTGCCCTTGGCGGGCGAGACGCAGGTGACGACGGTCCCCGTGGCGGTGGCCGAGGGGGACGGCGTCGGGCTCGGGGTGTAGGACCCGGAGCTGGATCCGGAGCTTGAGCCGGACCCTCCGGTGCTGTCGTAGTCGTCGTCGTGGCGGTACCCCGAACCGCCGTTGCTCTTGTGGGAGTTGGAGCAGCCGCCTCCACCGCCACTGCTCTTTCCGTGGCCGTGGCCGTGCCCGGAGAACCCGGTCAGTGCCAGCACCACTCCGGCCAGTACGGCCGTGAACCTCATCCGTCGACGGAACACGTGCCCTACCCCCCGTAACGAAGCCTGCCGAAGACCGCCGACACCGTAACAGGAGGGGCGGGCGGGGTTTCGGCCTGCCCGGGGCGGGGTTCGGTGCGGAGTCCTTCGGTCCGCGCGGTCCGGCTCTTGGGTGATTCCGGGCGGAAACCGCGCGCATCGCCCGTCTCGGCCCGGACAAATGGCTCGGGTCGGGCTGCGTCGGCGTGCGGGGCGGCGTACGGCGCAGCGAAGGACTGCCAGGACTGCCACACGATCTCCTCGGCGTGCACGTCGTACTCCCACAGCCCCGCTGGCAGGGGGGCGGGGTGGGGGGTAGCGTCTTGAGCGAGAGCCGGGGTGGCTCTCTGTCCGGCGCGCTTGCCCGGGCCCGTGTCATCCCGCGCTCGTGAACGACGGCCGCCGTTCCAGCCCCTTCCGTGCCGGGTGCGACGGCCGTCCCGGGGTGGTTTTCCCCCACCCCGCCCGTTCCCTGAAGCCCTGGGCGGGCGGCCGGGTGGCGGGCTGAGGCGGTCTCCCGGGGGCCAAGCCCACCGAACCCCGCAGACAAACCCCGCCCCCACCGCCCCGCGGACGAACACGGAACCCGGGGCGAAGCCGAATCACCTATGCGCCCCCGACGTCGCCGTCCCCTTCACCGCGTCCAGCGCGTACACGCAGCGATCCTTGCTGCACGCGTACACCACCCCGTTCCGCGCCACCGGCGAGCCCGTGATTTCCCCGCCCGTGGCGAGCTTCCAGCGGAGTTGGCCCCCCGCCGCGTCCAGGGTGTAGAGGCAGTGGTCGGCCGAGCCGAAGTGGATGCGGCCGTCGGCCACCACCGGTGTGCCCACGACCTCCGCGCCCGCCGCGAAGCGCCACTTGGGGGTGGAGGTGACCGCGTCCAGGGTGTACAGCGCGTTGCCGCTGCCCACGTGGATGTTGCCGTCCGCCACCAGGACCGGCTCGATGGACTGGCGGGACTCGGTGGCGATGCGCCAGCGGTCCTTGCCGGTGGCCGCGTCCAGCGCGTACACCGTGCCGAGGTAGTCCGCCAGGTACACCCCGCCGCCCGCGACCGCCGGGCCCGGCGCGAAGGTCGGCGGGCAGAGGAAGACCGCCGGGGCCTCGAAGTGCCAGCGGACGTGGCCGCTGGAGATGTCGATCGAGAGGACGCGCGTGCCCGCCGAGACGTAGACGTAGCCGTCCTGTGCCGGGGCGAGGCGGACCGGGACTCCGCCGCACGACGCCGCGTCGCCCACCGGGTACGACCAGCGCTCGACGCCCGTACGCGCGTCGAGGGCGCGCAGCCGCGCGTCCTGCCACACGTACACCGTGCCCTCGTGGATCACGGGGCCGGCCTCGGGGGTCTCGAAGTCGCTCTGGGCGCCGGTGATCTCCCACAGCTTCTCGCCGTTCGCTGCCTCCCAGGCCTGCACCCCGCCGCCCCGGGTCGCGGTGACGATCGTGCCCCGGTCCGCCTTGAGGGCGTAGACCCAGGCGTCGGTCGGCAGGCGCCACAGCTCGCGGCCGTCCGTCGCGTCCAGCGCGTACAGCGTCGGACCGTCGGAGGCGTGGATCCGGCCCGCCTCCACGGCCATCGCCCACGCCACGTCCCGCGTCTTGAACTGGCGCCGGCCGCTGCCCACGTCCAGCGCGTGCACCTCGAAGGAGGTGACGTAGAGCAGGTCGCCCGCCACCGCAGGGGTGCCCCAGACGTCGTTCGACATGCGGAAGCGCCAGGGCCGCCAGCGGCCGGGCGGCTCGGGCGAGCTGGCCGGGGCCGGGACGGGCGGCGCGGCGGCCGGAGCCCCGTTCGCCGGGGGCCGGTCCGGTCTGCCCAGGGGGCCGCCGGCCGGGACTCTGACCCACCCCGTGGCGGGGCTGGCCTCAGAAACCGCCTGCGCCCCGTCCATGACCCGGGGCCCGGGACCGATCGGCACCTTCGCCCCGGCCAGCCGCACAGGCCCGTCCGGCACGGCCTCGGGCAGCGAGGGCTGGTACGGCGGCTGGTAGGGCGGGCGCGACGGCGGCGAGGGGGCCACGGGCTGCGCGACCGGCTTGGCCCGGCCGCCGCCCCGGCGCTGCTCGATCATCGCCACCGAGCGGTCGGGCAGCCATGCCGACGCGGTGCCGCTGTCGTCCGAGCCGCCGAAGAGGTGCGGGGCGAGCTGCGACTGGAGGTCCTCGGGCGAGGGCCGCAGCCCGGCCTCCATCTTCATGCAGGACTCGATGAGCGGCCGCAGCTCGTCCGGCAGTCCGGTCACGTCCGGGCCCTCGCGCAGCAGCATGAAGACGGTCTCGACCGGGTTGGCGCCGTGGAAGGGGGCGTGGCCGGTCGCCGCGAAGACCAGCGTCGAGCCGAGCGAGAACACATCGCTGGCGCCGGTCACGCTGCGCGAGTCCTTCGCCTGCTCGGGCGACATGTACGCGGGCGTGCCCACGGCCACGTTCGTCATGGTCAGGCGCGTGTTGGAGACGCCGGACGCGATACCGAAATCGATCACCCGGGGGCCGTCCTCGACCACCAGGACGTTGGACGGCTTGAGGTCGCGGTGGACCAGGCCCGCCCCGTGGATGGACTGCAGCGCCTCGGCGATGCCGGCCGCGAGCCAGCGCACCGCCTGGGCCGGGAGCGGCCCGCACTCGTTCACTATTTCCTCTAGCGAGGGCGCCGGTACGTACGCGGTGGCCAGCCACGGCACGGCCGCGCGCGGGTCGGCGTCGACCACGGCCGCCGTGTAGAAGCCGCTGACGGCCCGGGCCGCCTCCACCTCGCGGGTGAAGCGCACCCGGAACAGCTGGTCCTCGGCGAGCTCCGTGCGCACCGTCTTGATCGCCACGCGGCGGCCGGACGCCGAGCGCGCCAGATAGACCAGCCCCATGCCCCCGGCACCGAGCCGTCCCAGCACCTCAAAGGGGCCGATCCGCCTCGGGTCGTGCTGCGTCAGCTGCTCCACTTGCCTGCCACCTCCCCGTACGGGCCTTAAGTATCAACGCGTCGCAACAAGGCCCCGTGCAGCGTCTCACGCGGCACCCCGATTCTTCCTGCCGGAGGCGCCCGGTGGCCAACCCAAGCACGGATCGGGATGTCTCATCCCGATCCGGACATCCCCCGCCCGTTCCGCCTGGAGGGGCGGGTCAGTCCTTCTGGAGGATGGCGAAGCTCGCCCCCTGGTCGTCGGTGAGGACGGCCATCCGTCCGTGGGCCATGTCGAACGGCACGGTGGTGACCCGGCCGCCCAGGTCGGCGCAGGCCGCGGCCGTGGCGTCGCAGTCCCCCACCGCGAAGTACACCAGGAAGTGGTCGGGCATCTCGGCGGGGAAGGTGTCCCCTATGAGGCTGCGGCCGCCGAAGGCCGTGTCTGGGCCGGGCTCGGAACCCGCGGGTGACCAAGTGCGGAAGTCGTCGTCCGTGCCGTCCAGGTCCCGGCCCTCGAAGCCGAAGACCGCCTCGTAGAAGCGGTCGGCCTGGGCCGTGTCCCGGGTGTACACCTCGGTCCAGCAGAAGGAGCCCGGCTCGCCGCTCATCTCGAACCCCGTGTGCTGAGCGGCCTGCCAGAGGCCGAAGACCGCGCCGCCGGGGTCGGCGGCGACCGCCATCGTCCCGTACGGAGGAACCTCCACCGGGTCCCTCACCAGCTGGCCGCCCGCCGCCCTGATCCGCACGGCGAGGCCCGCGGCGTCGGGGGTCGCGAAGTAGACGCCCCAGGCGGTCGGCATCCGGCCGTCCCTCTTGGGGACGAGGGCGGCGACGCGCTTTCCCCCGCTGAAGGCGTTGGTGTAGTACCCGTACCGCTCCTCGGCGTCGTCGTCGAAGGTCCAGCCCATCAGTGCGCCGTAGAACCGCTTGCCCGCCGCGAGGTCGGACAGCGTCGCGTCGGCCCAGCACGGCGCGCCTTCCGGAAATCCGCCCATGCGCCTGGTTCCTTCCTGGAGTGGCCCCGCCCGGGGTGCCGCTACGCGGTGAAGCTAACGGCCCCGGCCGCTCCCCGCAGCGGCATAAATCGAACAAATGATCCGCTTTGCCCCCACTCTAGGCGCCCGCGCCCTTTTCCCGCACGGGTTGTCCACAGAGCGTGTCCACAGGCTGTTGATAACACCATTCGAGTGGCGGACGAGCGCTCGACATCCGGTCTGCGCCGGGTCCGGTGGCGGGGCCCGGCCGCCGGGCCCCGCCGGGGCGGGGGGGGGGGCCGCCCCCCCCCCGCCGCCCCCCGCCCTCACACCCCCAACCCCCGCTTTCGGCGGAAGAAGCCCACCTCAAACCCCCCCCAGTAAAATTAAAGCACCA
>NZ_JBVIHM010000001.1:636030-693163 GCF_055570295.1 Streptomyces sp. NPDC031265 | reverse complement strand
CCCCTCGTTTTTTGCCAACAGGTGGTCCCCCCGTTTTGTGCACACCTCCTTTTGGCTGGGGGCCACCCCTCCACCCTCGTTTTTGCCGGGGTCTCGGGGGTGGCCCCCGCCCCCCGCCCCCCCCCGGGGCGCGGGCGGGCCCCGCTCCCCGCCCGCGTCCCGCCGCCGTCAACCCCCGGCCCCCATTTGCAGTCGGCCGAATCGCGCTCCGATCACCCCTCGGTAAGCTGACGGCATGACAGGACAAGTACGCACCGTCGACGGCCGCGTGGCCGGCCGACGCGGCCAGGCGACGCGGCAGAAGCTGCTCGACTGCCTCAGCGAGATGCTCAGCTCCTCGCCGTACCGGGACGTAAAAGTCATCGACGTGGCCCGGAAGGCAGGCACTTCACCCGCGACCTTCTACCAGTACTTCCCGGACGTCGAGGGCGCCGTCCTGGAAATCGCGGAGGAAATGGCCAAGGAGGGCGCGGCGTTGACCGCGCTCGTCGAGGGCCGCTCCTGGGTCGGCAAGGCCGGCTGGCAGACAGCGGAGGAACTGGTCGAGGGATTCCTCGACTTCTGGCGCAAGAACGACGCGATCCTCCGTGTGGTGGACCTGGGCGCGGCCGAGGGCGACAAGCGGTTCTACAAGATCCGCATGAAGGTCCTCAACTCCGTCAACAACTCCCTTACGGACGCGGTGAAGGAGCTCCAGTCGAAGGGCAAGCTCGACAAGGACGTCAGCCCGGCGGCGATGGCGGGCTCTATCGTCGCGATGCTCGCGGCGGTCGCCTCGCACCAGAAGGGCTTCCAGACCTGGGGCGTCAAACAGGCCGAGCTGAAGCCGAACCTGGCGCTGCTCGTCCATCTGGGCATCACCGGCAAGAAGCCGACGAAGTAGACGAAGTGGACGAGCAGACGAAGCGCAAGAAATAGAAGAAGGAGACGGATCCGCCGAAGTGCCGGTGGCCGTACCGGTGTACGTGCCGGGGCGAGCGCCCTCGCACTGACGCGGCGATTGTCGGGGCACGCGCCCTCAAGTCCTGTCACGCCGACGGCGGTTCATCGAGGTGAACCCCGTCGGCGTTCCCGTGCCCGGCCTCCCTCCGCTCCAGCCGGAAGAGCCGTATCTCGCGCTCGACGCGGGCCTGGTACGCGGCGTACGGCGGCCAGAACGCCAGCACTGCCCGCCAGGCCACGGCCCGCTCCTCCCCCGCGAGCAGCCGCGCCCGGACCGGCAGGTCCCGCCCCTTCCAGCTGATCTCGGCGTCCGGATGCGCCAGCAGATTGCCGGTCCAGGCGGGGTGACCGGGGCGGCCGAAGTTGGACCCGACGAGCAGCCACGTCCCGGCGTCCTCCGGCATACAGGCGAGCGGGGTCCGGCGCGCGAGCCCCGACTTCGCACCGCGCGCGGTGAGCACGACCCCGGGCAGCATCCGCGCGCTCGGCAGCACCTTGCCCCGGGTGAGCCGGTGCACGGCCCGGTCCAGGGCGGGAACAACGTGGGGGGCCACCTTCGCGAACGCGCGCGTGGAGGACACCTTCTGGACGAGGCGGACGCCGCGCGGGGCACGGGTCGGCTTGCCAGTCCGTTTGCCGGTCGGTTTGCCGGTCCGTTTGCCGGTCCGTTTGCCGGTCACCGTACGACCGGCTGCGCGCGCGTGGCGGCAGTCTCCGGCATACGGGGCGGTCCGAACAGCCCCGCCCGGTCGGCGGCACGGGCCCGCAGCAGCGGTACGGGGCCGAAGAGCAGCTCGTCCGACGCGGCCCGCTTGAAGTACAGGTGCGCCTCGTGCTCCCAGGTGAACCCGATGCCGCCGTGCAGCTGGATCGTCTCGGCGGCGGCGCTCCGCAGCGCCTCCAGGGCCTGCGCGAGGGCGAGCCCGCCGGCGTCCGGGTCCCAGGCCGCGTAGTAGGCGGCGGAGCGGGCGGCCTGCACCTGTACGTAACGGTCCGCGAGGCGGTGCTTCACGGCCTGGAAGGACCCGATGGGCCGCCCGAACTGCTCGCGCTCCTTCACGTACGCGACGGTCCGCTCCAGCACGTGCGCGGCGGCGCCGACGGCCTCGGCGGCGAGGGCGGCGGCGGCGGTGCGGCCGGTGGCGGCGAGAGCGGGGAGGGGCTCGGCGTCCCCCATCAACTCACCGACCACCTCCCTGAGTTGAACTCTCCCCTGACTGCGGGTCTCGTCGAGGGTGGTCTGCCGGGTCCGGTACAGCCCGTCGGCGTCTCCCCGTACGAGGAAGAGCCGGACGCGGCTGTGGGTGAAGCCGCCGGTGTGGGCGGCGACGAGGAGGAGGTCGGCGCGGTGACCGTCGAGGACCTGGGCGGCCTCGCCGTACAGCCGCCACCCGCCGTCGGCCTGCCGGGCCTGGACGCCCCCGGCGCGCCCGCCGCCCGCCCAGGCGCCGTCGGCGTTGTCCCCGGTCAGACCGAGCGCCAGGGCGAGGGCGGTGCCCGGGACGGCGAGGGTCGCGGTGAGCTCGCCGCGCGCCAGTCGGGGGAGGTACGCGTGCTTCTGCGGCTCGGTCCCGAGGGCGAGGAGGAGGGGCGCGGCGAGGGCGGCGGTGGCGAGGAGCGGGGACGGCAGGAGGGCGCGGCCGGTCTCCTCGCAGGCGAGGGCGAGCTCGGCGGGCCCGCAGCCGACCCCGCCGTACGCCTCGGGGAGCGCGAGCCCCGGAAGCCCCAGCTCCTTGGCGAGCTGCCGCCACAGGGGCTGGTCGTACCCCTCGGTGGTCCGTACGGCGGCCTTGACCTCGCCGGGGCCGCAGCGCTTGGTGAGCAGGGTGTGCAGGGTGCGGCGGATCTCGTGCTGCTCTGGGGTGAAGTCGGCGTCCATGAGCGGCTTTCCTCCCGGGGGGCGGGGGCGCGACGGCGCGGCCAATCTGACGGTACATCAGTTTCCCCCACCCCACCCCTTCCAGGCTCCGGCAGTCGTGGCCGTCGATGCCCAGCCGGGCAAAGTGAGGTCCTCGGCTGCGAGGACAGAGACGACGCGTCCGCCGCAATGCACCGGCTCGCCGCTGTGCTCCGGCAAGCAGGTACGACGAGCCGTTACGGGGTCAGCGTCCACCAGATCCGGGGTAGCCGTGCCGACCCGGGGTGGGGGTGTACCTCACCGACCGCAAACCCGGCCAGGCACCACCCGAGAGGCGGCAACTTGCCGCGCTCGCCCCTCGCCGGCTCGCTGCCTGATACAAGTTCAAAGCTCGATGCCGGACATCTTCGAAAGCCTCAGCAGTCGCGGGTTGCTCCTTCGGTGCAGCGAACTGAGCACTCGGAACACCTCCCGCCCCATGGGGTGGATGCGGGCCATCTGGGGAGCGACGCGCCACGCGATCGTCAAGTTCTCCAAAGCGCCATCACGGTCTCCGATGTCAAGCTGAGCTCGCGCCGCGTTGATGTGCGTGGGGGCAACCCGAGTCGGCGGCATACCCGCCATGACCTTTGAGACGTCATCAGTGAGCCCGAGTGCTTCCCGGGGCTTCCCAAGATCCACAAGGGTCGCGAACCGATGTGCAAAGGTGTTCTGCGGGCCGACCGTCAGTCCGTAGGCCTCCATCTCTCGCGACATACCCTGGGACGTGGCGAGAGCGGACCTGATGTGGCGTTCTGCTTCCCGCCTGGCTTCGGTCTTGTCCTTGAGCCTTCCCGCCAGGGTCATACCTCGAAGGTTCAGGATGCACACGGCAACATCGCGGTCACTGCCACCTAGCGATCCTTGTGCCGCAGCGATCGCGCGCTCAACGACCGTTAGGCCCCGTTCGATGTCACCGAAGTTCAGGTAAGTACCTGCCCGGTCCCTAGCTGCAACAGCGGAGCCCAACGGGTTCGCCTGCTGTTCAGTTGCCCACCGCTGACGGGTGACGGCGAGCTCGGCCATGTCCATCCACCTGTGCCGCGCCGCGATCCAATAGACGATGCTGTATGCCTCTGCAAGCATCATCCACGCCTCCGGCGTGTTTTCTCGATGTGCGTGTGTCGTGGCGTCGCGGAGCAACCTGGGGAGACCGTTCAGAAGCCGGGCGACGTCTACTTTCTTGCGGTGGTCCTCGGCTGTCTGCAGGTCGGCGGACAGCTTGTCTTCCGCAACCGGAGAGCTGTCAGGAAGGTCGTAGTCACGAAGCGCGGACCTCAGCGAGTCCAGGGACCGCCGATCCCCCTGACGGATGGCGGTCTTCCCCATCACTTCCGCCATGGAGATCCCCATGGCCTTGCCGATCGCCGTCGCTACGGTCGGGGTTAGAGCCCGGTCTCCGACTTCGATCTTGGAAAGAAGCGACTCCGAGATTCCCGCCCCGCGCGCGAGCTTCTTCTGAGGCCAGCCACGGGCTTTCCGCAGCACAGCAACGTTCTCACCTGGTGCAAGTTCGATCGTGCCCATGGGCTCAGTGTTCCTCTCCTCGGGATGAATTTCCACCGCCCTCGCCCGACCGGGTACCCCTGTGCAGCGTGTGCAAGAGATGTGCAAGTTCCCGACTTTGAAAGGGAGTTAGCTACTAGCAACCCGATAAATCGGAGCTGAGGGGGCGAGGGAGAACCCCATGTACGCCATTCCGCCGCCGGCGATCACAGGAGTGAAGGAGTGCGCCCCGTGCACCGTGGCAGTAGCTCAACTGAGGCTCGCCCGACAGGACGGGAACGCGGCCCGAGAGATGGACGCCAGAGTTCAGCTCCGGAGACATCCGCGCGAAGCCCACGGGAAGACCATGGCGCTCTTTCTCCAGTGATCACGGCTCAGGAGATTGAGCTCGACCAACCGGTGTTCGACGTTGCCGCCCAGTTGGTAGGCGTCGTGAAGGAACGTAAGGGCCGGAAGCTGACCCTTCGGCGCCCGTCGGGCTACGAGTGGTCGACCCTGGACCTGCGCGTACGACCGGCAAACGACCGGGAGCTTCTACAGCTCCGGCGTCTTCAGTGGCACCACGCGGAAGCCTGCCGGTTGGTCGAGCTGCACAAGCGGATGCGCGGTTGCGGTTCCCCGCCCCGGAAGTAGTCCCAAGGCTCCCCTGCGTCTCGTAGGAACATCCGGGCCTTCCCCTGTGCCTGGACGAGTCGTAGGGGTGTTCTGGGCCCCGGCGTGCCGTCAGTCACGGACGGTGGCGCCACGCCGGGGTCCGGATGTGGCAGCGCCCCCACCCTGACCCAGTCCCAGGCTCCGCCCCTGCCGAGTCCGACCCACCGGTTGGCCTCGGGACTCCCGCAGGGGTGGGCAGGCACGACGCCCGCACCGAGCGGGTCAGCAAGTGCACGAAGGTTGGGGACAGCCCCCAGCCGGACACCATGAGGAGGTACGAGAGTGACACTCAAGGAAGCACTGAAGCGCAAGGCCACCTTCTGTGGCGGCAACGGCGACGACGGCGGCGACGGCGGCGATCCCAACCCGCCGACGGGCGACTCGGACGACGGGCGCGACTACCACAGCCGCTAGTAGTCTCCCCTGATCTGAGGGGCCGATCTCTGCCCGGGGGTCGGCCCCTGCCATTGAGAGGACTGGTCGATGACCGGCAACGGGCCATTCGAGATTCCTGATCACGTCCAGGGTGCCGTAACGCCCTTGTCCCAGAGGCTCGTTACCAACAGGCGTGGCTCCACGGTGTGGGATGTGCAGACGCCCACTGGTCGCGCCGCGGTCAAACTGGGCTACCCCAGCCAAACACACTCATGGACGGCATTGGCGCCTGCCCGCGAAGCCACCATTCTTCGGCAACTGATTGACCCCGAAGAGGTCCTGTTCGGGGAATGGGAGAAGGGCACGTGGAGCGCTCAGCCATGGCAAGAGGGCCAGTCCCTCTATGCCCTGTGGGAGCCCCACCGGCACGCGAAGGAACCGGCGGCCCCCAGCATCGGCGAGGCGCTGTCGTGTGCCGCTGCACTGGCCGATCTGCACGAACGTGGCTGGACGCACGGCGACGTGCAGCCCAACCATCTCGTCATCGGACCTACCGGGACCGCTCTCATCGACCTGGGGCTGGCGCAGGGTGGTGAGGTCCCCGAGATCTACGACTTCCAGTATCGAGGCTGCCTGGTCCACTACGAGGCTCCGGAGATCTCACAGAGTGTCTTGGCGAGCGGCACCGCTGCGCCCACGAAAGAGGCGGACGTATACGCACTGGGTGCTTCGTTGTTCATCTCCGCTACCGGCCGTAGGCACGTCCCCTACCCGGACGACGCCGATCGGAAGGACCAGCGGCAAGCCATCGTGGACAAGCCCCATCGGCTGATCAACCTACCGGGCACCTTGGGCAGGGTGGTGGAGGAGATGATGCGCCGCAATCCGGCCGACCGCCCCACGATTCAGGAAGTCTGCAAGAGCCTGGACCAGGCGGCAGCGTAGGAAACCGGAACCATGCACCATGACCAGCCCCACCCGCCCGCAGGCAAATCCCGCCCCATCAATCAAGCCGTCCGCCAAGGACTTTCGGGAAGGGGCGGGGTGGCGATACAAAACTGATGTACCGTCAGATTCATGGCAGCAGCCCACACGCGCTCCCGCCCACACCCCCGCCGCGTCGCCATCGTCGGCGCCGCCCTCTCCGACACCGGGCGCGTCGACGACGCGACCCCGTACGCCCTGCACGCCCAAGCCGCCCGCAGGGCACTCGCGGACTCCGGGCTCGACCGGAGCGTCGTCGACGGGTTCGGCTCGGCCGGGCTCGGTACGCTCGCGCCGGTTGAAGTCGCCGAGTACCTGGGGCTGAAGCCGACCTGGGTCGACTCGACCGGCGTCGGCGGCGCCACCTGGGAGGTGATGGCCGCGCACGCCGTGGACGCGATCGCCGCCGGGCACGCCGACGCCGTACTCCTCGTCTACGGCTCGACCGCACGCGCCGACATCAAAGCCGGGCGACGGACTTCGAATCTGTCGTTCGGCGGGCGCGGACCCCTGCAATTCGAAGTTCCTTACGGCCACACCCTCATTTCGAAGTACGCGATGGCCGCACGCCGCCATATGCACCAGTACGGCACCACCGTCGAGCAGCTCGCCGAGATCGCCGTGCAGGCGCGCGCCAACGCCGCGACCAACCCCGACGCGATGTTCCGCGACCCCATCACCGTCGACGACGTCCTGTCCGGGCCGGTGATCGCGGACCCGTTCACCAAGCTGCACTGCTGCATCCGCTCGGACGGCGGCTGCGCGGTGCTGCTCGCGGCGGAGGGGCACGTGCCCGACACCGCCAAGGACCCCGTCTGGGTGCTGGGTTCGGGCATGGCCGTCTCCCACACCACGATGTCCGAGTGGGACGACTTCACCGTCTCCCCGGCCGCCCTCTCGGGCCGCATCGCCTTCGAGCGGGCCGGAGTACGCCCCTCGGACATCGACCTCGCGGAGATCTACGACGCCTTCACGTACATGACCCTCGTGACTCTCGAAGATCTCGGGTTCTGCGCGAAGGGGGAGGGGGGCGCCTTCGTCGGGAAGGGGCGGCTACTGAGGGACGGCGCGCTGCCCGTCAATACCGACGGCGGTGGGCTCTCCGCCTGCCATCCCGGTATGCGCGGGCTGTTCCTCATCGTCGAGGCGGTACGGCAACTGCGCGGCGAGGCGGGCCCAGGCCAGGTGCGCAGACCCGACGGCAGCCTCCCCGAGCTCGCCGTCGCCTCGGGCACGGGTGGCTGGTTCTGCTCGTCGGGAACGCTGATCCTGGGGCGTGAGTGAGCTCCTCACGCCCCAGGGCGGATTTCCTGTTCCCAGCGGGGAGTTACTGCCGGACCTGGTGGTTTCCACCATTGCACTGGAGGGTGTAGACCTCGCCATCGAGCGGAGAAGAGCCGTTAATCCGGTGGCCCCTCGCCCCCCACCCCCCGACAATCACCCCCATGCCCACACCACCCCCCTTCCTCACCACCGACCGCCTCATCCTCCGCCCCTTCACCGACACCGACGCCGACCTCGACCTCGTCGTCGAGCTCGACAGCGACCCTGAGGTCATGCGGTACCTCACCGGGGGCCGCCCCACGACCCGGGACGAGGTCCGGGCCGAGTCGTTCGCGCGGATGCTGCCGGGGGACAAGGGCTTCTGGGCGACGCATCTGCGCGACACCGGTGAGTTCATCGGGTGGCACTGTCTGCGCCCCGGGCTCAACGCCCCGCCGGACCACGCGGACCTCGGGTACCGGCTGCGGAAGGCGGCCTGGGGGAAGGGGTACGCGCGCGAGGGCGCGCTCGCGCTCATCGAGAAGGGGTTCGGAGAGCTGGGTTACGCGCGCATCACCGGCAACACGATGTACGTGAACGACCGGTCCCGGCACGTCATGGAGACGTGCGGGCTCACGTACGTACGCACGTACTTCGAGGAGTGGCCCTACTCCGTCGAGGGCGATGAGCACGGGGACGTCGAGTACGCCCTGACGCGTGAGGAGTGGCTCGCGCGGGGTGCGTGAGCGGTCTGGGTGCCGGGTGCCGGGTGACAATCCGTGCATGGAATTCCAGGAGTATCTGCACACCCTGCGCGTCTGGGACGTCGAGCTGCCGCACTTCGACCCGGAGGCCGCGCCCGACGAGCCCGTACCGCTCTTCCAGGATTGGCTGATGCACGCGGGGCGCGCGGGGCAGGCCGAGCCGCACACGATGACGCTCGCGACCGTGGACGGCGAAGGGCGGCCCGACGTACGGACGTTGATGCTGCACGGGGCCGATGCGGGTGGGTGGCGCTTCGGGTCGCACTCCACCAGCGCGAAGGGGCGCCAGCTCGCCGCCTGTCCGTCGGCCGCGCTCGGGTTCTACTGGCCTGCCGTGGGGCGTCAGGTTCGGGTACGTGGGGCCGTCAGGCCGGCTGGTGCGGAGGCCAGCCAGGCTGATCTGCATGCCCGGTCGACCGGGGCGTTGGCTGCGGCGCTGGTCGGACATCAGAGTGAGGTGCTCGGGTCCGTGGAGTCGCTCGCGGCGGCGTCGGATGCGGCGTGGGCGCGGGCTGCGGCCTCGCCGGATGCTGCCGTGCCCAGCTGGACGCTGTACGTCCTTGACCCCGTGGAGGTCGAGTTCTTTCAGGGGGACGCGCGGCGGCGGCACGTTCGGCTGCGGTATCGGCGCGAGGGGGCGGTGTGGGTGCGGGAGTTGCTGTGGCCGTAGGGGTCGTTGTTTGGCTGCGGGTCGGTGGGGGCCACCCTCTTGGCCCGGTGTCTGGCTGCGAGCCGGTGGGGGCCGCCGCCCTCTGGGCCCGGTGTTCGCCTGCGGGACGGTGGGGGCTGGGCGCGCCCACGCGGCGGAGCCGCACATGTCACAGCCCCGCGCCCCCAAAGGCATGGCGCGGCCCGGAACACCCGCTCCGCCACTGCCCCCGCGCCCTAAAACGGCACCCCGGAACGCCAGTCCCGCCACCACCCCCGCGCCCCTACGAGGTCGCCGCCCGGAACACCGGCACCGCCACCTCCCCGCCCCGGAAATCCACCACCAGCTCCATCCCGATCCGCAGCCGCTCCTCCCCGCACCCCACCACCTCCGTCATCACGCGCGGGCCCTCCGCCAGGTCCACCACCGCCGCCGTGTACGGGACCCGGGCGCCGAACGGGGGCAGGTCGTTGCGGTGGACCACCGACCAGGTGTAGAGCGTGGCCCGGCCGCTCGCCTGTTCCCAGGTCACGTCCTCGCTCCAGCAGTACGGGCAGAACTCGCGCGGGTAGTGGTGTGCCCGCCCGCACGCCCCGCAGCGGCGGATCAGGAGGCGGCCCTCGGCGGCCGCGTCCCAGTACGCGCGCGTGAAGGCATCGATCTCAGGGGTCGCGGCATCGGGAGGCGCGGCTGCGCCAAGGGCCCCGGCAGTCGGCCTCGCCGCATCAGGACGCGTCATCAGAACCACCCGATCGCATGATCGAGCGACCACGTCTGCCACGACATCGCGAAGAGCGCGACCAACGAGATCAGAGCCATCATCGCGTTCTGCCCCTGCTCGGCCCAGTCGTGGATCATGAGGATCAGGTACAGCAGGTTCAAGACCAGGCCGCCCATCAGCGCAACCGGCGTGAGCAGGCCCGCCACCAGGCCCAGGCCCAGGGCCAGTTCCGCGTACACCACCACGTACGCCATCGTCCGGGGCCGGGGCTTCACCACGACCGCGAAGCCACTGCGGACCGCCTCCCAGCGGTGCTTCGCGGCCACGTCCGCCGCCCAGGCGATGCCGGTGCCGCGCTCGAACCAGGCCTTCTTGTCCTTGTGGCGCCAGCTCTCCAGCCACCACAGGCCCAGGCCGATCCGCAGGACGGCCACCCACTCGGCGCCGCTGAGCCAGACCGAGTCCATCCGCAGGCCCCCTTGTCAACAGGTCCAACAGGTCCAACAGGTCCAACCGATCGACAGATCGGCCGAACCGATTCTGACGGTACGTCAGTTCAGCGGACCGTGTCGCCCCACGCAAGGGGCACGGCGCCACCCACCCGGGCAAACTCCGGAGCGTAATCGATTCGTAACCGATTCAGGTCTTGACCGAGACCCATCAAGTGGCTGCGTCGTTACGCTCGGTTCCCATGGCCACCAACGACCCCACCCGCCCTGTCTACGTCATCGGCGCCGGCCCCGGCGGGCTCGCCGTCGCGGCCGCACTGCGCGGCCGGGGCGTACGGGCCGTCGTACTGGAGAAGGCCGACGCCGTCGGGGACTCCTGGCGCCACCACTACGACCGGCTGCGGCTGCACACCACCCGGCGCCTGTCCTCGCTGCCGAGGCTCAAGATGCCCCGTTCGTTCGGTCGCTGGGTCGCCCGGGCCGACGTCGTGCGGTATCTGGAGAAGTACGCACAGGTCCATGAGCTGGAGATCGTCACCGGCGTCGAGGTCTCGCGGGTCGAGCGCGCCGAGGGGGACGGCTGGCTGCTGCACGCGACCGGCGGGCGGCGGCTGACCGGGCGGGCGGTCGTGGTGGCGACCGGATACAACCACACCCCGTACCTGCCCGAGTGGCCCGGCGCCGACGCGTACACCGGCACCCTGTTGCACGCCGGGCAGTACCGGAACCCCGCCCCGTACGCGGGCAAGGACGTCCTCGTGGTCGGCAGTGGGAACACCGGCGCGGAGATCGCCGTCGACCTGGTCGAGGGCGGGGCCGGACGGGTGCGGCTCGCCGTGCGCACCGCGCCGCACATCCTGCGCCGCTCGACCGCCGGCTGGCCCGCCCAGGCCTCCGGCATCCTGGTGCGGCGGCTGCCGGTGCCACTGGTGGACCGGGCGGCCGGGGCCGTGGCCCGCCTCAGCGTGCCCGACCTCTCCGACAAGGGGCTGCCCAGGCCGGAGACCGGCCTCTACGCGCGCGTACGCGAAGGCGCCATCCCCGTACAGGACGTGGGTCTGATCGCGGCCGTGCAGTCGGGGCGGGTGGAGCCGGTCGCGGCACTCGACTCGTTCGAGGGCGCGAAGGTCGTCCTGGCTGACGGCACCCGTATCTCGCCCGAGGTCGTCATCGCGGCCACGGGCTACCGGCGGGCCCTGGAGGGCCTGGTCGGGGAGCTGGGCGTGCTCGACAGCCGGGGCCGCCCCACCGTCCACGGCGGCCGCACCGCGCCCACCGCCCCCGACCTCTACTTCACCGGGTTCACCAACCCCATCAGCGGCATGTTCCGCGAGCTGGCCATCGACGCCGGAAAGATCGCCAAGGCGGTCGCGCGCCACTGAGGCCGACAGACCCCGTCGCCGATACGCCCCTCCACCACCACCCGCGCGCACCGTAGTTGGCGCAATGGTGACGGGTAGGCGCCCCCCGGGCGGGTACGGGAAACGTACTCGGCCGGACCTCCGCACGTCTCGGAGCCTTCGGTGAGCCTTTGCCCGCACGACGGTTCCTGACTGGTCGTCAGGTCTGTAATCTGACTATGCGTCAGTTACCAGCCAGTTGCGCAACAGCCATGTTGGCCATCGACCAGGAGCGGGCGGAACGATGCTTGGATCGACTCACGGCACCCTCACGACCGACTTCCGCGCACGGGTGGTCGCCTGCGGCGAGCAGCCCCGGCCCGGCGCCGTCCACGGCACCGCCGCAGCCGAGGGCGATCTGGACGTCAGCGGCCGGCCACTGTACGCGCCCGTACCCGACCTCGACCGGTTCTTCCGGCCCGAGTCGCTGGCCGTCGTCGGCGCCTCCGACGCCGAGGGGCGCCCCAACACGGGGATCACCCGCCAGCTGATCGCCTGGGCCGAGCGGGTGGGCGCCCGCGTCCACCCCGTGCACCCCACCCGCGGCTCCGTCTTCGGCCTGCCCTGCTGCGCGTCCGTCGCGGAGCTGCCCGAGCAGGTGGACCTGGCGGTGCTGCTTGTCGGTGACCCGCTCCCCCTCATCGACGAACTGGCCGAGGGAAAGGTGAAGTTCGCGGTCGCCTTCGCCTCCGGCTTCGCCGAGACCGGCGAGGACGGCGCCGCCGCCCAGGAGCGGCTCGCCGCCGCCGTACAGCGCTCGGGGGTGCGGCTGCTCGGCCCCAACACCAACCTCAACGCCTTCGAGCACTTCCGGGACGACCTGGAGGGGCCCGCGATCGCCCTGATCACCCAGTCCGGCCACCAGGGCCGCCCCCTGTTCGCCCTCCAGGAGCTGGGCATCCGCCTCTCCCACTGGGCGCCCACCGGCAACGAGGCCGACCTGGAGACCGCCGACTTCATCTCGTACTTCGCCGAGCGCCCCGAGGTCGGGGCCATCGCCTGCTATCTGGAGGGGCTCAAGGACGGGCGCTCCTTCCTGCTCGCCGCCGACCGGGCGGCGCGGGCGCGGGTGCCCGTGGTGGCGGTCAAGGTCGGCCGCACCGAGACCGGAGCGCGCACCGCCGCCTCCCACACCGGCAAGCTGACCGGCGCGGACCAGGTGGTCGACGCGGCGATGCGGCAGTACGGGGTGATCCGCGTCAACGGGCTCGACGAGCTCCAGGACACCTCCGCCCTGCTGGCGCGGGCCCGCCCGCCGGTGGCCGACGGGGTCGTCGTCCTCTCGATCTCGGGCGGCACCGGCGCCCACTTCGCGGACCTGGCCACGGCGGCGGGGCTCACCCTGCCCACGCTCTCCGACGCCAAGCAGGCCGAGCTGCACGAGTGGATCCCGCCGTATCTGAACGTGGCCAACCCCGTGGACAACGGCGGCCACCCGGTGGGCGACTGGCGCGGGCGGAAGATCATCGACGCGATCCTCGACGACCCCGCCGTCGGCGTCCTGATCTGCCCGATCACCGGACCCTTCCCCCCCATGAGCGACAAGCTGGCGCGTGACCTGGTGGAGGCGGCGCAGCACACCGGCAAGCTGGTGTGCGTGGTGTGGGGGTCGCCGGTCGGCACCGAGGCCGCCTACCGCGAGACGCTGCTCGGCTCCTCCCGGGTCGCCACCTTCCGTACCTTCTCCAACTGCATAGGCGCCGTCCGCGCCTACCTCGCCCACCACCGGTTCACCTCCTCCTACCGCTCGCCCTTCGACGAGGCGCCGCGCGTTCCCTCGCCGTCGTTCCGCAAGGCCCAAGCGCTGATGCGGCCGGGCCAGCAGCTGAGCGAGCACGCGGCGAAGCAGCTGCTGCGGGCGTACGGAATCCGGGTGCCGCGCGAGCAGCTGGTGACCAGCGCGGCCGCGGCCGTGCGGGCGGCGGGCCAGGTCGGTTACCCGGTGGTGATGAAGGCATCGGGCACCCGGCTCGCCCACAAGACCGAACTCGGCCTGGTCAAAGTCGGGTTGACCTCGGCGAGCCAGGTGCGGGACGCCTACCGCGAGCTCACCGACATCGCCCGGTACGAGGGCGTCGAGCTGGACGGCGTGCTCGTCTGCCAGATGGTCGCGCGGGGTGTGGAGATGGTCGTCGGCGTCACCCACGACGCTCTGTTCGGGCCGACCGTGACCGTCGGCCTGGGCGGGGTCCTGGTGGAGGTCCTGGGCGACGCGGCCGTGCGCGTACCGCCGTTCGGCGAGGAGCAGGCCCGCGACATGCTCGGCGAGCTGCGCGGCCGTGCGCTCCTGGCGGGCGTACGGGGCGGACCGCCGGTCGATGTGGACGCGCTGGTGGAGGTGGTGCTGCGGGTGCAGCGGATGGCCCTCGAACTCGGCGGCGAGCTCGCGGAGCTGGACATCAACCCGCTGATGGTGCTGGAGCGCGGGCAGGGCGCGGTGGCGCTGGACGCGCTGGTGGTGTGCTCATGAGCCCTGCTGCCTCGGGGGGACTCCGTCCCCTTGCGGAGACGGTACGCCACACCACTGACAGCGGGGTCTCGTGGATCACGCTCGACCGGCCCGAGGCCATGAACGCGGTGACCTGGGAGCAGCGGGAGCGGATCATCGCGCTCCTCGACGGGGCGAGCGCCGACCCGGCCTTACGGGCCGTCGTGATCACCGCGACCGGGAAGGGGTTCTGCGCGGGCGCCGACCTCAGGGGCGGCGCGGTGGCCGGCGAGCGGGTCGCCGGTGACGTGGCCCGCACCATCCGCCTCGGCGCCCAGCGGCTCATCGCGGCCGTGCTGGACTGTGAGAAGCCGGTGATCGCCGCCGTCAACGGCACCGCGGCGGGCATCGGCGCGCATCTGGCGTTCGCCTGCGACCTGGTGCTCGCCGCCGAGTCGGCCCGGTTCATCGAGGTGTTCGTACGGCGCGGGCTCGTCCCGGACGGCGGGGGCGCGTATCTGCTGCCCCGGCTTGTGGGGCCGCAGCGCGCCAAGGAGCTGATGTTCTTCGGGGACGCGGTGGCGGCGGCGGACGCCGAGCGCCTGGGGCTGGTCAACCGGGTGGTGCCGGACGGCGAACTGCCCGCCGTGGCACGGGAGTGGGCGGAGCGCCTCGCGGCGGGCCCGACCCGCTCGCTCGCCCTCGCCAAGCAGCTGGTGAACGCGTCCCTGGACACCGACCGTACGACCGCGTTCGCGGCGGAGGCGGCGGCCCAGGAGATCAACATGGCGACGCGGGACGCCCAGGAGGGCGTGGCGAGCTTCGTGGAGCGCAGGACGCCCAAGTACCGGGGTTTGTAAGGGGTCGCAAGGCCGGCTTGCAGGTCTGGTTCGGGGCGAGTCCGCAGGTCCGGTTTGCAGGGTCCTTGAGGGTTCCGATCTGACGCTCCGTCAGTTTCAATGGGAACATGATGGGACACGAAGGGATGGCGGCGACCGTCGTCCGATACCTGCGGTCCGTCGGCGCGGCGGCCACAGCCCCCGCCGAGCCCGTCGAGGCGCTGCCCAGGCCCGACTTACGGGCCGTACGGGACGACGAGCGGCTGCCCGTCGACCCCGCCGAGTTCCGCGGCGTCCTCGGCCACTTCGCCACCGGTGTCACGGTCGTCACGGCCCGGGACGAGGCCGGCCCGACCGGCTTCGCCTGCCAGTCCTTCACCTCCCTCTCCCTCGACCCGCCGCTGGTCGTCTTCATGGTGGGCCGTACGTCGACGACCTGGCCGCGTATCGCCCGCGCGGGCACGTTCTGCGTGAACATCCTGGGGGCCGAACAGGGGCCGCTGTGCCGGGCGTTCGCGGTGAGCGGCGCCGACAAGTTCGCGGGGGTGGCCTACGACGCGGCCCCCGTGACCGGCTCCCCGCGCCTCGACGGCGTACCGGCCTGGGTGGACTGCCACATCCGGAACGTCCACACGGGCGGGGACCACCTGATCGTGGTGGGCCGGGTGGAGGCGCTCGGCGGTACGGCGGAGGGGGAGCCGCTGCTGTTCCACCGGGGGCGGTTCGGGCGGTTCAGCGCCTGACGGCGACGGGCGGGCCCGCGTTCACCAGGCCTGCTCGATGACCTCGCCGCCGCTGCGGGTCTCGATCCGCAGCTTCCCCTTGTCCCCGTACGCCTCGTGGCGCCACGAGGCGAACACGGCCGCGATCCGGCGGCCGTCCGAGTCGCCGCCGCCGGACGGGATGAAGTTCACGGTCACGATCGCCCTGACCGAGTCGCCCTCCTGCCTGAGCCGGGCGGCCACCAGGAAGGGCCACATCCCGTCGTCGGCCTTGGTGAGGTGCCTGCCGTAGTAGTCGGTGAACTCCTGGGTCATGTCGAACCACCCGGCGGGAAGACAGGGCGGGGCGGTGCCTTCGGTGGGCGGCCCGGGGTCACCGGCGTCGTCGTCGGTGGTCTCGTCGGTGGGCGGTTGCGAAGCCCCGGTGTCCTCGTCGGTCGGCGGCTCGGGGGTCCCGTCGCCGTCGGCAGTGGTCTCGTCGGGGGACGGACCGGACGTTTCATCCGTGGTCTCGTCCGTGGTCTCGGACCCCTGCTCCGTCGTCTCGTCGGGCGGGCACGGCTGCCCGGCGGCGGCGCTCGACGACGGCGGCGCGGCCCGCCCCTCGGCCGCGCTCCCCGCCTTCTCGGTCCCGCACCCGGCCAGTACGGCACACAGCAGCCCCGCCACCGCCACCGCGCCCTGCACGTTCCTCGGCTTCATTCGGCCCCCCTCCGAAGGAAGAGGGGATCACGCCGCCGCGGGTTCCGCCAAAGGCGCGGTCCGGGCGCCGGTGCCGGGGCGCCGGATCACCAGGGCCATCAGCGCCGCCACGGCGCACAGCGCGCCCGAGCCGTACCAGACCATGTCGTACGAGCCGAAGGCGTCGCGGGCCAGGCCGCCGAGGAAGGCGACGAGGGCCGCGCCCACCTGGTGGGAGGCGAGCACCCAGCCGAAGACGATGGCGCTGTCCTCGCCGTAGTGCTCGCGGCAGAGCGCGAGCGTCGGCGGGACGGTGGCGACCCAGTCCAGGCCGTAGAAGACGATGAAGAACAGCATCGGCGGATGGATGGAGGGCGCGAGCAGCATCGGCAGGAAGAGGAGCGAGATGCCGCGCAGCGCGTAGTACGTGGCGAGCAGGCGCCGGGACTCGAAGCGGTCGGTGAGCCAGCCGGAGAAGATCGTGCCGGCCACGTCGAAGACGCCGATGACGGCGAGCAGTCCGGCGGCGGCCGTGACGGGCATGCCGTGGTCGTGCGCGGCGGGTACGAAGTGCGTCTGGATGAGGCCGTTGGTGGACGCGCCGCAGATCGCGAAGGTGCCCGCCAGCAGCCAGAACGGTCCGGTGCGGACGGCCGAGACCAGTACCTTCAGCGCGCGGGCGGCGGCGCCGGGGACGGGCGCGGGCTTCTCGACGTACGTGTCCGAGCCGTACGGCGCGAGCCCCACGTCCGCCGGGTGGTCGCGCAGCAGCAGCCACACGAAGGGCACCACCGCGAGGGCGGCGAGCGCGACGGTGACGGACGCCGGGCGCCACCCGTGGTGCTCCACCAGCCACGACAGGACCGGCAGGAAGATCAGCTGCCCGGAGGCGGACGCGGCGGTGAGGATGCCGGTGACCAAGCCGCGCCGGACCGTGAACCACCGGTTGGTCACGGTCGCGGCGAACGCCAGCGCCATCGAGCCGCTGCCGAGCCCCACGAGCAGGCCCCAGCAGAGCATCAGCTGCCAGGCGGAGTCCATGAAGACGGTGAGTCCGGCCCCGGACGCGATCACCGTCAGCGCGACGGCCACGACCCGGCGGATGCCGTACCGGTCCATCAGCGCGGCGGCGAAGGGCGCGGTGAGCCCGTACAGCGCGAGGTTCACCGAGACCGCCGCCCCGATCGTGCCGCGCGACCAGCCGAACTCGTCGTGCAGCGGATCGATGAGCAGCCCCGGCAGCGACCGGAAGGCGGCCGCGCCGATGATCGTCACGAACGTGACGGCGGCGACGAACCAGGCGCGGTGGAAGCGGCGGGCGGGCCGGGGCCGCGGGAAAGGGGCGGCCTGCTGCCCGCCCGGGGCGGCGGCATCGGTTGTCTGGGACATGCCGACAGCTTGGCGGGGCGGTTCTCCCCGTACGAGTGGCTGGATAGCCATGCTTCGCAGGGATCGGGCCATGAAGTCGCCGAGGGATCCGGCCAGGTAACGGTCAGGGATCCGGCCACCGGGTTCGGGCCGCGCGACGAGGCCGGATTGTCTATCCTCACACTCACACTGAGTGGCCGGGGACCCACTCGTGGTGATCATGGGGGGGTGGGGCCATGGCCGAGCCGCTTACCGAACGGCTGCTGGTGGACTTGCGGGACGACGGCCGGGTGCAGGTGTCGTCCTGGCCCGCCGCGGAGCACTCCCCCAGACCGGCCGGGGAGCCGGTCGAGCTGGTGTGGCCGCTGGACGAGCAGGAGATGGCGGACCTGCGGTGGTATCTGGAGCAGTATCTGCGGATGCCGTTCGGCGTGTACGAGCAGCGCGGGCCGCGCGTGGCCGCGCAGTTGCCGGAGTGGGGCGCACGGATCTTCTCGGCGCTGTTCGCCACGGCCGAGGCGAAGCAGGCCTACACCGAGGCGCGGACGCGGGGCGGGCAGCTGGAGATCGTGCTGCGGTCGGGATCGGCTGAGCGGCTGGGCCTGCCCTGGGAGCTGATGGCCGATCCGGCGCGGCCGGTCCCGATAGCACTCGACCAGGTGGCGGTCTCCCGCAGCCTCCAAACCGCCGACACACGGCACGTGTTCACCGTTCCGGGCTCGCGCCTGCGGGTGCTGATGGTGATCTCCCGGCCGGACGGCGAGGCGGACGTCGGCTACCAGATGATCGCCCGGCCACTGCTGCGCCGCCTGGAGGCCGTGCGCGGGAGCGTGGACCTCGTGGTGCTGCGGCCGCCGACCCTGGAGCGACTGGAGGAGGTGCTGACGCGTGCCCGCGAGGCCGGCGAGCCGTTCCAGGTGGTGCACTTCGACGGCCACGGCGTCTTCGGCCGCCCACCGGCCTCCGGCGGCTGGGGCCCGATGATGTTCCAGCAGTCGGGCCCCCAGGGGATGCTGGCGTTCGAGAGGACCGGCGGCGGCAGCGATCTGGTGCCCGCGGGCCGGGTGGCGCAGGTCCTCGCCGGGGCGCAGGTGCCGGTGGCGGTCCTCAACGCCTGCCAGTCGGCGGTCGTCGGCTCCCAGGTCGAGGCGGCGGTGGCCACCCGGCTGATGCAGGAGGGCGTGGCCTCGGTGGTGGCGATGGCGTACAGCGTGTACGCGGTGGCCGCGTCCGAGTTCATGGCCGCCTTCTACGAGCGGCTGTTCGCCGGCGACCGCATGGCCGAGGCGGTCGCGGCGGGGCGCCGGCGGCTGGCCCTGAACGACGAACGGCCCTCCCTCAAGGGGATGCTGCCGCTGGACGACTGGATGGTGCCGGTCTTCTACACCCGCAGCGAGGTCCGCTTCCCGGGGCTGCGCACCGAGCGCGAGTCGGAGGAGTCGCTCGACGGCATCCTCGACGCGATCCGCCGCCGCCCCGAGGGCGGCCAGGAGGCCGGACCGGGCCAGGAGCTCGCCCCGGAGGGCGAGTTCATCGGCCGCGACGCGCTGTTCTACCGGCTGGACGTCGCCGCCCGGCTGCAGCGCGTCGTGGTCCTGCACGGCCCCGGCGGGACCGGCAAGACGGAGCTGGCCAAGGCGTTCGGCCGCTGGTGCCGCGACACGGGCGCGGTCGACCGGCCGGAGTGGGTGATCTGGCACTCCTTCGAGCCCGGCGTGGCCTCGTTCGGCCTCGACGGCGTCGTCAACGCGATCGGGCGCCGCGTCTTCGGGGAGAAGTTCGACACCCAGTTCGTCCTGCTGGACGCCGCCCAGCGCCAGGAGGCGGTCGAGCGGGCCCTGAGGACCCGGCGCGTCCTGCTGCTGTGGGACAACTTCGAATCCGTACGGGCCATGCCGGACCCGGGGCAGGCGACGCCGCCGCTGCCGGAGCGCGAGCAGGGCGAGATGCGCGCGTTCCTGTCCCGCCTGGCCCGTGACAGCCGCGCCTCGGTCGTCATCACCAGCCGCTCCGACGAGGACTGGCTGGGCGAGGGAATCCGCCGTATCCGGGTCGACGGCCTGGACACCGAGGAGGCCACCCAGTACGCCGAGCAGCTGCTCGCCCCGTACCCGCACACGCGCAAGACCCGCGAGTCGCGCGCGTTCGGCGAGGTGATGCAGTGGCTGGACGGGCATCCGCTGAGCATGCGGCTGGTGCTGCCGCACCTGGACACCACGAGCGCGCAGGATCTGCTGGACGGGTTGCGGGGTATCAGGGCGCTGCCGGGGAACGGCAATGGCGGCCGGACGACTTCGCTGGCCGCGAGTATTGCGTACTCCTTCGATCATCTGTCGCCGGAGGATCAGCGTGCGATGACCGTGTTGAGTTTGCTGCACGGGGTGGCGGACGCGAATGTGCTCGGGGGCTTCTCGGTCATGAACGGGGTGCCCGAGCCGTTCAGCGGCCGCACCGTCGAGGAGTGGGGGCGACTGCTCGGCCGGGCGTCGGCCCTGGGCCTGCTGACACCGCTGTGGTCCGGGATGTACCGCATCCATCCGGCGTTGCCGGCCTATCTGGCCACCCATTGGAAGTCCCAGGCGGCCGACGCGTACGGCGAGCAGCGCACTGCTTCCGTCCGCGCCCTCTTGGACGCGCACGTCTCCTTCAGCTTCTGGCTCAGTGAGCAGCTGGCCGGTGAACACGCCCAGCTCGCCATGGTGCTGATCGCCGCCCACCGCCGGATGCTGGGGAGCATGCTCGGCTCCGCCCTCGACCAGTGCATGTGGGAGCACGCACAGCTCATCGCCCAACTTCTGGACAGCTACTGGGACATGCGGGGCCTGGGCGAGGAGGCCCGCGGCTGGACCGCCCGTATGAGGCTGGCCGCGGAGGGGCCGGGTGGCACCGCGCCCGACCTGGGCACTCCGGCCGGAGCCCTCTGGGCGTACGCCACCGGGTCACAGGCCAACCGGGAACTGGTGGCCGGCCGGCTCGACCTGGCCGAAAGCACCTACCGCTCACATCTCCAGGCCTTGCTGGCCGGCCCCGACAGTCCCGCGCAGCGCAAGAACATCGCCACCGGCTACCACCAGATCGGCATGGTCGCCCAGCACCGCGGCCGACTGGAGGAGGCCGAGGAGCTCTACCACAAGTCCCTCACCATCGAAGAGGGCCTCGGCAACCGGACCGGCATGGCCAGCAGTTACCACCAGCTCGGCATCGTCAGTCAGTTGCGGGGCCGGATGACGCAGGCCGAGGAGTGGTACCACAAGTCCCTCACCATCAAGGAGGAGCTCGGCAACCAGGCCGGCATGGCCCGCAGCTACCACGCACTGGGCATGGTCGCCCAGCACCGCGGGCACCTGGCCGAGACCGAGGAGCTCTACCACAAGTCCCTCACCATCGAGGAGAACCTGGGCAACCGGCCGGGAATGGCCAGCAGTTACCACCAGCTCGGCGTCGTCAACCAACTGCAAGGACGGCTCACGGAAGCCGAGGAGTGGTACCACAAGTCCCTCGCCATCGAAGAGGACCTGGTCAACCAGCCCGGGATGGCGGGCAGTTACCACCAGCTCGGCGTCGTCAACCAACTGCAAGGACGGCTCACGGAAGCCGAGGAGTGGTACCACAAGTCCCTCACCATCGAGGAGGCCCTCGGCGACCGGACGGCCATCGCCGTCGGATATCAGCAGCTCGGCGCTGTCCATCACCTGAGAGGCCAGCTGGAGGAGGCCGAGGAGTGGTACCACAAGTCCCTCGCCATCAAGGAAGACCTCGGCAACCGTCCCGGCATGGCCAGCAGCTACCACGCACTGGGGATCACCGCCCAGCACCGGAAGCGGCTGGCCGAGGCCGAGGAGTGGTTCCGCAAGTCCCTCGCCATCAAGGAAGACCTCGACGACCGGCCGGGCATGGCCGTGACATACGGGCAGCTCGGGCTCCTGGCCGCAGAGCTGAACCGGCCGGAGGCGGCCCTGGCGTGGACCGTCAGATGTGTGTCGCAGTTCGAGGAGGTCCCGCACCCCGAGACCGGGCAGGGCCCTTGGCGCCTGCGGCTGATGACCGAAGCGCTGGGCCTGCCCGCCCTGGAGCAGACCTGGCAGTCCGTCACCGGAAACCCCCTCCCCTCAGCCGTACGCCAATACGTCCTCACACCTCCACCCGCGCCCACCACCGACTGAATCCGACCCCCAGGAGGGCTCCCACCCATGGCCGACCCCATCGCCGAACCCATCGAGCTCGGCGTCCGCGCCGCCGCCCGGCGGCTCGCCGCGCAGACCTGTCCCGGCCTCCCCGACGACGTGGAGGCCGCGCTGTACGCACGCGGCGCCGCCACCCGTCCCGACCAGTACACCGACCTCAACTCGCTCGGCGCGCTCATCGTGAGCATCGGGACCCTGGCCTGGACGGTCTACAACGATCTGAGGAGCAGGGCGGCCGCGCCCCGGCGCGAGGTGATCGTGCGCCACGTGCAGGACCGGCTGGTCCGGGAGGACGCGCTGCCGCCGGCGCTCGGGCCCGCCGAGCGGGACCGGATCATCGTCGTCACCGTGGACGAGATCCTCGACGCGGCGGCCCGGCAGGAGGAGCCGGGGCAGCCCCAGTAGCGATGGCTCGATCGGCATGGCCCGAAGAGATCGGGCCACATACACTCGGCCCATGGCCCCGCCCCAGCCCCACCGCATAGTCGTCCTGGCCCTCGACGGCCTGCTCCCCTTCGAGCTCGGGATTCCGCAGCGGATCTTCGGGCGGGCGCGGAGTCGGGGCGAGGGGCGGGAGGCGCTGTACTCCGTCGTCACCTGTTCGGTCCGGGCGCCCGGACCCGTGCAGACCGACGCCGACTTCGCCGTGCTCGTGGAGAACGGGCCCGAGGCGCTGGCCCTCGCGGACACCGTGGTCGTGCCCGCCTCGCACGAGCTGGGGCCGGTGTACGAGGAGGGCGTGCTCACGGACGAGCTGGCGCGGGCGTTCGCGTACGTACGGCCAGGTACGCGCATGGTCTCCATCTGCACCGGCAGCTACGTCCTGGCCGCCGCCGGGTACCTCGACGGGCGGCCCGCCACCACCCACTGGTGGCACGCCGAGCACTTCCAGCGGCTCTTCCCGTCCGTCGACGTCGACCCGGACGTGCTGTTCGTCGACGACGGGGACGTGCTGACCTCGGCCGGGGTCGCCGCCGGGATCGACCTCTGCCTGCACCTGGTGCGGCGCGACCACGGGGCGGCGGTCGCCAACGAGGTGGCGCGGCGCACCGTGGTGCCGCCGCACCGGGACGGCGGGCAGGCCCAGTACATCGAACGCCCGCTGCCGCAGCCGCAGTTGGCGACGACCACCGCCGCCCGCGCCTGGGCGCTCGGGCGCCTCGACGAGCCGATCCAGCTGCGGGACATGGCCGAGCAGGAGGCGATGTCCGTACGGACGTTCACGCGCCGGTTCCGCGAGGAGACGGGGCTGAGCCCCGGGCAGTGGCTCACCCAGCAGCGCGTCGAGCGCGCCCGGCACCTGCTGGAGACGAGCGACCTGTCCGTGGACCGGATCGCCCGCGAGGCCGGATTCGGTACGGCGACCTCGCTGCGCCAGCACCTACAGGCTGCGCTCGGCGTCCCGCCGACCGTCTACCGGCGTACCTTCCGCGCCGCCGGAAGCAACGCCGTCGGAAGCGGCCCCGTCGGCGGCTGAGCCCGCCGCCCGGTCGCGGGCGGGCTCGCGCAGCACCCCGATCACCGTCAGCAGCAGCGTGAGGCCCACCCCGGCCAGGATCGCCGTCGACGGGGCCACCGAGCGCAGCAGGACTCCGGAGAGGGTGCCGGTGACCGCGTAACCGGCGCCCACGGCCGCGTACATCACCGAGTACCCGGCGGTCAGCGCGCTCGGCGGCAGCACCTCGCGCAGCAGCAGATTGCGGGTGAGCATCGCCCCGGCCTGGAGGACACCCGCGAGCACCAGGAGCACGGCGAGCCAGACGGCGCCCGGCAGCAGCGCGACGAGCGCCACGCACCCCGAGACCGCGAGCAGCAGCACCAGGCTCTGCGCGCGCAGGGCGCCGGGCCACGAGCGCAGCCCGTACACGAAGGCGCCCGCCGCCGACCCGGCCGAGAACCCGGCGAGCAGCGGGCCCGCCCAGCCGAGCGCGATACCGCGCTGCTCCAGGAGCGCGGGCAGCACGAGTTCGGCCAGGGCCAGCAGGGAGATGCCGGCCGCGCCGGTCACGTACACCGGCCAGGCCCGCCACAGCACCCGGCGCATCGGCTCGCCGCCCCGGTCGGCGGTGTCGGCCTGCCAGCCCGGCGGCAGCGCCCACAGCCCGGCGACGGCGGCGGCCATCAGCGCGGCCGCGAGCAGCATCGGAAGGTACGGGCGGACGCTCAGCGCCAGCCAGGTGGTGACGGCCGGGGTCACCGACCAGATGCCGAAGATCAGCATCGACTCGCCGCTGACCGCCTGTGCGACGGCCCGCTCGGGCACCATCGCGGCGAGCATCGCGCGCAGTCCCCCGGAGGTCGCGGCGGGCGCAGCCCCGGCGACGAACGCGGCGGCGCCGAGCACCACCGGGTGGGCGTCGTGGGCGAGGCCGAGCACGGCGAACCCGACCGCCCCGCCCGCGAGCCCCGCCGCCAGGTGCGGCCGCGCCCGCTCGGCGCGCAGTCGCATGCCGAGCAGGGGTGCGCCGACGATCTCGCCGAGTACGTAGACGGCGGCGAGCACGGCGCCGAGGGTGTACCCGCCGGGCCGGTCGCGGACCATGAAAACGACGGCCAGCGGCGCCATCGCAACCGGCGCCCGCGCCCCGACGGCGACAAGTGCCCAGGTCAGGATGGGGCGCGTGGCGAGGTCGCGATAGCTCATGGGGCTGAAGATAGCCCGGGGTCCCGGCTCGGCTTCAACTACTTATCGGGGCGGGGGGCTTGCCGCCGCCCCGCCCTCAGAAGGTCAGCACCCCGCGAGCGACCCTCCCCTGCCGTGCGTCGTCGACGGCCTTGGCGAAGTCCTCTATGGGGTACGTCTCCGTCACCAGCTCGTCGAGGAGCAGGACGCCGGTGCGGTACAGCTCGGCGTACCGGGGGATGTCGTGCTGGGGCCGTGAACTCCCGTACCGGCAGCCGAGGATGGACTTGTCCAGGAACATCGCGGCGGGCGCGAACGTCGCCTCCGCGGTCGGCGCGGGCATGCCGAGCAGGATCGCCTGGCCGTGCCGGTCGAGCAGGTCGACGGCCTGCCGGACGAGCCCGACGTGGCCCACGCACTCGAAGACGTGGTCGGCGCCGGTCACCAGGACCTCCCGTACGCCGTCCACCGACGTCAGGAAGTGGGTGGCGCCGAACTGCCGGGCGGCGGCCTCCTTCGCCGGGTTGGTGTCGACGGCGACGACCGTCCGCGCACCCGCGATCCGGGCGCCCTGCAGGACGTTGAGACCGATGCCGCCGGTGCCGATGACGACGACGGTGTCGCCGCGGTCGACGCGGGCCCGGTTCAGTACGGCGCCCACGCCGGTGAGGACGGCACACCCGATGAGAGCGGCGGAGGCGAGCGGAAGGTCGGCAGGGATCTTCACGGCCTGAACGGCCTTGACCACCGTACGTTCGGCGAAGGCGGAGTTGGAGGCGAACTGGTGGACGGGCGCGCCGCCGCGCGAGAACGGCCGTCCGGGCCGTCCGATCGCCTTGCGGCACATGGTGGGCCGCCCTCGGTCGCAGTCCGCGCAGGCACCGCAGTTGGCGAGGGTGGAGAGCGCCACGTGGTCGCCGGGGGCGACATGGGTGACGCCCACCCCGACCGCCTCGACGACGCCCGCGCCCTCGTGGCCGAGCACCACGGGTACGGGGAAGGGGATCGTCCCGTCGATGACGGAGAGGTCGGAGTGGCAGAGCCCGGCGGCGGCGATCGCCACCCGGACCTCGCCGGGCCCCGGATCGCGCACCTCCAGGTCGTCGACCACCTGTGCGTGCGTACCGTCGAACAGAACACCTCTCACTGGCCCCTGGCCTCCCTCGGCAGGCCGAGCACGCGCTCGGCGATGATGGTGCGCTGGATCTCGTCGGAGCCGCCGTAGATGGTGTCGGCCCGCGAGAAGAGGAACAGCCGCTGTAACGCGTCGAGTTCGTACGGCCTTTCCTCGCTCCAGTCGTACGGACCGACAGCGCCGGCCGCGCCCCGTACGGCCATGGCGAGCTCACCGAGACGCTGGTGCCAGCCGCCCCAGAGGAGTTTGGCGACGCTGGGGGCGGCGGGGTCGTCGCCGCCGAGGGTACGCAGCGCGTTCCAGCGCATCGTGCGGAGCTCGGCCCACTGGCGGACGATCCGGTCGCGGAGGAGGGGGTCGAGGGCGCCTGCTCCTGTGTGCTGGATGATGCGCTCCAACTCCTCCTCGAACCCGATCTGTTGGGCCAGGGTGGAGACTCCGCGTTCGGCGGCGAGCAGGTCCATGGCGACGCGCCAGCCGTTGCCCTCGCCGCCGACGAGATGGTCCGGGTCGGCGCGGGCGTCGTCGAAGAAGACCTCGTTGAACTCGCTCGTCCCCGTCAGCTGCCGGATCGGCCGGACCTCGACCCTGCCGTCCGGCTGGTCCATCGGGACGAGGAGGAGGGAGAGGCCGTGGTGGCGGTGCGAGCCGGATTCGGTACGGGCGAGCACGAAGCACCAGTCGGCTTCGTGGGCGTGCGAGGTCCAGACCTTCTGACCGGTGAGGCGGTACGCGCCGGTGGGTTCGCGGGTGGCGGTGGTTCGGACGGCGGCGAGGTCGGAGCCGGCGCCGGGTTCGCTGTAGCCCTGGCACCAGATCGCCTCGCCGCGGGCGATGCCGGGCAGGAAGCGGGCCTTCTGGGCGGAGGTGCCGTGGGTGAGGAGGGTGGGGGCGAGGAGGTTCTCGCCCATGTGGCCGAGGCGGGGCGGGGTGTTCTCGGTACGGGCGTATTCCTCGGCCCAGATGACCTGTTGGGTGAGGGTGCCGTTGCGGTTCCCGTACGGTGTCGCGCCCCACCCGAGCCCGATCCATCCGGCGTCGCCGAGGGTTCGCTCCCATTGGCGGGGGGCTTTGTCGGGCGGGTTTGCGTCGAGCCAGGCGCGGGCGTCGCGCCGGAAGGTGTCGTCGTGGGGGGAGAACCGGAAGTCCATGTGGTTGCCTCCTGGTGGTGTGGTGGGGTTTCCCCCCACCCCGCCCCTTCCCCAAGGCCCTGGGCGGGCGGCCGGGGGCTCCGCCCGTGGGGCCCCGGGTTCGTCTGCGGGTTCGGTGGGGGCTGGTCGCGCAGTTCCCCGCGCCCCTAAAGGCAGAAGGGGGCGCGGCCACATTTCAGGCCCTCCGGGGTGCGAGGAACGGGGCCCAGGCACATCCAGCCCTTCCGGCGCCGGGGCGCGGGGCAGGGAGCGGAGCTCCCGCCCTTCAGGGGCGCGGGGAACTGCGCGACCGGCCACAGACGACCCGCAGACGAACGGAACCGGGGCGGAGCCCCGAAGCGGGGTGCAGGGGCCGCAGGCCCCGCTCGGGGTCCGGGGGCGCAGCCCCCGGGAAACGAGCCTCCACCCCCCACCCACCCCCGGAGGGGTTGGCGGGGCGGGGCGTCCTCACGTGTTCGGCCGCGCGTCCGCGCTCGCCGCCCGCTCCATCTCCCCCACCCGCTCCAGCAACGGCATGGGATCCACCCCCACACCCCCCGGCAGGAACTCCGCGATCCGCTCCGGCGTCCACGCGCCCTCCGCGACGTACCCGGCCCGAAGCTCCCGCGGCTGCGCCCAGACCGCGATCTTGGGGCCGGCGACCGTGTACACCTGACCGGTGATCCCGGCCGACCGGGCCGCGTCGCTGAGCAGATAGACCACGAACGCCGCCACATCCTCCGGCTCACCGATCTCCTTGAGCTCCAGGGGGACGTTGGCGGACATCCGGGTGCGGGCGACGGGGGCGACGGCATTGGCCGTGACGCCGTACTTGTGCAGGCCCAGCGCCGCGCTGCGTACCAGCGAGATCACCCCGCCCTTCGCGGCGCTGTAGTTCGCCTGCGCCACGCTCCCCTGGTGGTTGCCGCTGGTGAAGCCGATCAGCGTGCCCGTGCCCTGCTTCCGCATCACCGCCGACGCCGCCCGGAACACGGTGAACGTGCCCTTGAGGTGGGTGGCCACCACCGGGTCCCACTCCTCCTCCGTCATGTTGAAGAGCATGCGCTCGCGCAGGATCCCCGCCACGCACACCACCCCGTCCACCCGGCCCCACCGGGTGAGCGCGGTGTCGACGATGCGCTGGCCGCCCTCCATGGTCGAGATGTCGTCGGCGACGGCGACCGCCTCGCCGCCCGCCGCCTCGATCTCCTTGACCACCGCGTCCGCGATCTCGCTGCTGGGCGAGGCGCCCTCGATCGAGACGCCGTAGTCGTTGACGACGACCTTCGCGCCCTGGGCCGCCGCCGCGAGCGCCACCGCGCGGCCGATGCCGCGCCCCGCGCCGGTCACGGCGACCACTTTGCCTGCCAAGAAGTTCCCCACGCCCGGCCCCTTCCCGCGGTTTCTGACGGACCGTTAGATTCTAGAGCCCGGCAGCCACCGGAAGACAAGACCCAGGGAGGGCCCACATGCCAGCAGCCTCCGCACTGCCCCCCGAGTTCCACGACATCGCCAAACGCGTGAACAACTGGGGGCGTTGGGGCCCCGACGACGAGATCGGCACGCTCAACCTCATCACCGACGACGTCGTACGCACCGCCGCCGCCACCGTCCGCACGGGCCGTCGCATCCCCCTCGCGCTCCCCCTGGAGCAGAACGGCGTCCAGACCGGGCTGATCCCCGGCCGGGTCAACCCGCTGCACACCATGGTGCAGATCAACCAGGAGATCTTCGGCCCCGGCACCGTCGCCACCAGCGACGACGCCGTGACGTTCGGGCTCCAGGCCGCCACCCACTGGGACGCCCTCACCCATGTCTCGCACTCCGGCCGCATCTACAACGGCCGCCCGGCCGCGACCATCACCGCCCACGGCGGCGCGGAGTTCAGCGGGATCGACAAGCCCCGCCACCTCGTCTCGCGCGGCGTCCTGCTCGATGTGGCCCGCGTCCACGGCGTGGACCGGCTGCCCGGCGGGCACGCGGTCACCCCCGAGGACCTGGCGGCGGCCGAGGAACTGGGCCGCGTCACCGTACGCGCGGGCGACATCGTGCTCGTACGCACCGGCCAGATCCAGCTCTGCCTGGGCGGCGACAAGCACGGGTACGGGTTCCCCTCGCCGGGCCTCTCCCTCCGTACGCCCGAGTGGTTCCACGCGCGCGATGTCGCGGCGGTCGCCAACGACACCCTCACCTTCGAGATCTTCCCGCCGGAGGTCGAGAACCTGTGGCTGCCGGTGCACGCGCTCGACCTGGTCGAGATGGGGATGCTGCAGGGCCAGAACTGGAATCTCGAAGAGTTGTCCACAGCCTGTGCGCAAGAGCGGCGGTACGCGTTCTGGCTGTCGGCGATGCCCGAGCCGTTCGTGGGCGCCACGGGGACGCCGGTCGCGCCGGTCGCCGCGCTGTAGCGGCGGGGCATACGGGGGTGGCGCACATTCACGGGTGGCGGCGCGTCATGCGCACCCCGAGCACGGCACGGCGGCCGCCACCCGGCTGCGGCGTGCTCGCCCTGCTCCCCATGGACCGAAGGAGCCTTGCCCTGAGCCCACGCCGAGCCACGACCCGCACTCGCCGAGGAGAACCAGGACCGGCCCAGGACGGACCAAGGACCAGTCCGCGCCCTCGGCGTCCCCTCGCGACGAATCGCTCATCCAAGGGTGATCAGGCCGACACGGCGCGTCAACACCCAGTGAAAGGTATGCCGCTTATGCCCGATTTGTGACGGCGCACGACGGCTCATACGCGCCCGGCTCGAACGCCCCGCCCGTACGCTCCGGCGCGCCCCCGTCGCAGCACCGGTCCACCTCGCACCAGATCGACTTGCCCGCGCCCTCCGCCTGCCAGCCCCAGCGGTCGGCGAGGCCGTCGACCAGCTCAAGGCCCCGGCCGTTGGTGTCGTCGCCGTCCGCGTGGCGCGGCTTCGGGGCGCACGCACTGGTGTCGGCCACCTCGACCCGGACCGTACCGCCGTCGGCCGGTCCGCCGAGGGGGCCGAACAGCATCCGCAGCACGGCGGGACAGCCGGTGTGCACCACCGCGTTGGTGACGAGCTCCGAGATGATCAGGATCAACGTCTCGGCGAGCGGCTCGTCCAGCCGTATCCCGGACCCGGCCAGCCGCGAGCGAGCCCATCTGCGAGCGCGCCCCACCTCGGCGGGGTCGGCTCCGACCTCCAACTGAACCTGAAGCACCTGCACCGCTCACACCATCCGAACCGGCGGACACATCGCCTCGCGCCTCGACAAGTTCACGGAACGTGATTTCCTTACGAGACAGCATGGTTGACGTACAGTCACCGCAACAAGCGCTTCAGGCATATTCCAGCGCGAAGGAGTACGCGTGGTGCACACTGTGCGACGCACATTGCGGGGGGTCGAACAGGAGCGCGCGGGATGCCTGGGGGATCGCACCCCACGGAGGGTACCCGAGGGCGGCCCCGACTCCGGCGCGTGACGAGTCCGGCGAAGGACACAACCCGGTATCGACGCTCGGTGACGCTTCATCACGCTTCGGCCAACGTCTCGTGGGACCTCGGACCGCCCTGGCGCGTCCGGCCGGAACCCCTGCCGGCGGCTCCTCTCACATCGCCCCCTCCAGCGCCGCCGCCTGGAGCTCCTGCGCCAGGACCGTCGGCAGCCAGCGCTCGCGCCGCAGCCACGCCCGCTTCAGATGCAGATGGACCTCCGCCTCCCAGGTGAAGCCCATCCCGCCGTACACCTGGAGGCAGTCCCGGGCGCACCGCACCGCCGCCTCGTCGGCCAGCAGCTTGGCGCCCGCGATCTCCACCTGGTCCCCGGTCACGGCCGCCGCGTACACGGCGGCGCGGGCCACCTCGGTGCGGACCAGCATCTGCGCGCACAGGTGTTTGACCGCCTGGAACGCGCCGATGGGCTGTCCGAACTGCTCGCGCCCACAGGCGTGTTGGACGGCCATCGCGGTGGTGCGCCCCGCACTGCCCAGTTGCTCGGCGGCGGTCAGCAGCGCCCGTTCCGGCGGCCCCTTGTCCCCGCCGTCCGGCAGGCGGTGCAGGGGGGTGAGCGGGTCCACCGAGCGGATCGGCTCGGCGACGGTGACGTCTCCCCGTACGACTTCGGCCTCCTCCAGCCACTCCACCAGGCCCCCGTCGGGCGCGGTCACCACCGTCCGGCCCTCGGCCGCCCCCTCGACCAGGCCCGCCGCCAGATGCGTGGCGATCAGCGGGCCGGGGAGGAGCGCCCGCCCGGCCTCCTCGAAGAGCAGCACCGCCTCGGGCAGCCCGAGCCCCACCCCGCCCGCCTCCTCCGGCAGCCGCAGCGCGAAGAACCCGGCCTCGCCGAGCGCCCGCCACAGACCCCGGTCGAGCCCGCCCCCGTCGACGGCCGCCCACAGCGCCGTGGAGTCGAAGCGCCGGGCGAGCAGGTCCCGTACGCCTGACCTCAACGCCCGTTGGTCGTCGGTGAGTTGGAAGTCCATCAGCGGCCCTTCGGCAGGCCGAGGATCCGCTCGGCGACGATGTTCTGCTGGATCTGCGAGGTGCCGGCGGCGATGGTGTACGAGAGCGAGGACAGCCGGTCCAGGGTCCACTCGCGGCCGAGGTCGAGTGCGTCGGGGCCGAGGACGGCGGCGGCCGCGTCGTACAGCTCCTGGCGGGCGTGCGAGTAGCGGAGCTTGAAGACCGAACCGCCGACCCCGGGGACGCCGCCGGTATGCTCGGACTCGCTCACGTTCCACTGGATCAGTCGCCAGAGCGCGGTGAACTCGGCGTGCAGACACCCCAGTTGGCGGCGGATCACCGCATCATCCCAGGTGCCGTTCTTGTGGGCCGCGCGGACGATCTCCACCAGGACGCGGCGGCAGGCGACCACCTCGCCGACGAAGGCCGTGCCCCGCTCGTACGACAACGTCACCATGGTCACGCGCCAGCCGTCGTTCTCGGCGCCGACGCGGTGGTCGACCGGGATCCGCACCTCGTCGAGGAAGAGCTGGGCGAACTCGTCCGACCCGGCGAGGGTCCGCAGCGGCCGTACCGTGATGCCGGGCGCGTCCATCGGCATCGCCAGCCAGCTGATGCCCCGGTGCTTGGGTGCGTCGGGATCGGTGCGCACCAGCAGTTCGCACCAGTCGGCGACCTCCGCGTGCGAGGTCCAGATCTTGGAGCCGCTCACCACGTACGCGTCCCCGTCGCGCACCGCCCGGGTCCGCAGGGCCGCCAGGTCCGAGCCCGCGTCGGGCTCACTGAACCCCTGGCACCACACCTCGTCCCCGCGCAGCACCGGCTCCAGCCACCGCGCGCGTTGCTCCTCGGTTCCCTCGGCCGCGATGGTGGGGCCCGCGTGCAGCAGCCCCACGAAGTTCGCGCCGACATAGGGCGCCCCGGCGCGCTCGGTCTCCTCCAGGAAGATCAGCCGCAGGGTGGCGGACGCGCCCCAGTGCACGCGCGCGTACCCGGCGTCGTACAGCATCCGCTGCCAGCCGGTGTCATACGCGCGCCGCCCCGGCCAGTCCAGCGGGTCCGGCTTCGGCGGCAGCCCCGGCAGCACGGCCGCGAGCCACTCCCTGAGCCGTGCCCGGAACTCCTCCTCCTCGGGCGTGTACGAGAGGTCCATCAGCGGTCGAGGTCCAATCCCAGCATGCGGATCGCATTGCCCCGCATCAGCTTGTACACCGTCTCGTCGTCGAGGCCCTTGACGTGGTCGAGGGCGACCTCCTTGGTGTGCGGGAAGGTCGAGTCGACGTGCGGGTAGTCCGTCTCGAAGGTCGCGTTGTCGACGCCTACGGTCTCGATCGATGCGATGCCGTGCTTGTCGCGGAAGAAGCAGCAGAAGATCTGCCGGTAGTAGTAGGTGGAGGGCGGCTCGGGGATGAGGTCGCGGACCCCACCCCAGGCGCGGTGCTCCTCCCACACGTCGTCGGCGCGCTCCAGGGCGTACGGGATCCAGCCCATCTGCCCTTCGGAGTACGCCAGTGTGAGGCGGGGGAACTTCACCAGGACCCCGGAGAAGAGGAAGTCCATCATCGACGCCATCGCGTTGTTGAAGCTGAGCGAGGCCTGGACGGCGGGCGGGGCGTCCGGCGATGCGGCGGGCATCTGCGAGCTGCTCCCGATGTGCATGTTCACCACCGTCCCGGTCTCCTCGCAGACCGCGAAGAACGGGTCCCAGTAGCCGGAGTGGATCGACGGCAGGCCCAGGTGGGTGGGGATCTCGGAGAAGGTCACGGCACGTACGCCGCGTGCCGCGTTGCGCCGGATCTCCGCCACGGCCAGATCGATGTCCCACAGCGGGATCAGACAGAGCGGGATCAGCCGCCCCCCGCTGTCCCCGCACCACTCCTCCACCATCCAGTCGTTGTACGCGCGCACACAGGCAAGCGCGACCTCCTTGTCCCGCGCCTCCGCGAACGTCTGCCCGCAGAACCGGGGGAAGGTCGGGAAGCACAGCGACGCCTCGACGTGATTGAGATCCATGTCGGCGAGGCGCGCCTTCGGATCCCAGCAGCCCCGCCGCATCTCCTTGCGAGTGATGCCCTCCAGCGTCATGTCGTCGCGGTCGAAGCCGACGGCGGCGATGTTGCGCTTGTACGGGAACTTCAGGTCCTCGTAGATCCACCAGTCGGTCGGCGGTCCTTCCGGGTCCATGGTGATCCGGTACTTGCCGCCCACGTAGGCCAGTTCACCGATCCCGGCGGTCAGCGGGCGCGGCCCGCGCTCGCGGTACCTGGCCGGGAGCCAGGTCTCGAAGAGGTGGGCCGGTTCGATCACATGGTCGTCGACGCTGACGATGCGCGGCAGTTCGGTCATGCGTGGCCTCCACCCGACTCACATATCTGATGGTCCGTCAGATATCAGGCTAGCCCCGCACCCCTGGACCGACAAGGCGGTGCGCCCTACGCTCTGCCCACGATCTGACTACTCGTCAGTTACGCGGTCACTGGGGGTCGAAGTGAATGACGTCGGAGTGAACGACACCGCACACGCACTGGGCGCCTCGCGCACCCTCTGGGAACTGGTCGCCCGCCGCGCCGCCCTCACCCCCCACCGGCCCGTCCTGCTCCAGGACGACCGCGCCCTGAGCTTCGGCGAGCTGCGCGACCGCGCCGAGCGGGTGGCAGCGGGCCTCTACGACCTGGGCGTACGGCCCGGCACGGTGGTCGCCTGGCAGCTGCCCACCCGGATCGAGACCGCGCTCCTCTCCTTCGCCCTCGCCCGGCTCGGGGCCGTCCAGTCGCCCGTCATCCCCTTCTACCGCGACCGCGAAGTGGGTTTCGCCCTACGGGAGTCGGGCGCGGAGTTCTTCGCGGTGCCCGGGCTCTGGCGCGGGTTCGACCACACCGCGATGGCGGCCCGCCTTGGCGCGCGGGGCGTCTTCGAGGCGTACGGGACGCTCCCGGACGGCGACCCGGCCGTCCTGCCGCCCCCGCCCGCCGACGGCACCACCGTCCGCTGGATCTACTGGACCTCGGGCACCACCTCCGACCCCAAGGGCGTGCTGCACACCGACCGCTCGCTGATCGCGGGCGGCTCGTGCCTGGCGCACGCGCTGCACCTGTCGGCGGACGACGTGGGCTCGATGGCGTTCCCGTACGCCCACATCGCCGGGCCCGACTACACCGTGATGCTGCTCCTGTACGGCTTCCCCGCGGTGATGTTCGAGCAGTTCGCGCTGCCGGACGCGCTGGAGGCGTACCGCGAGCACGGCGTGACGGTGGCCGGCGGGTCGACCGCTTTCTACTCGATGTTCCTGGCCGAGCAGCGCAAGCGGCCGGGCGCCAAGGTCATCCCCTCGCTGCGGCTGCTCGCGGGCGGCGGGGCGCCCAAGCCGCCGGAGGTCTACCGCTCCGTCGTACGGGAGATGGGGGTGCAACTGACCCACGGCTACGGCATGACCGAGGTCCCGATGATCACGATGGGCTCACCGGACGACACGGAGGAGAACCTGGCCACGACGGAGGGGCGGCCGCCCGAGGGCATGGAGATACGGATCGTCGACGGCGAGGTGCGGCTGCGCGGGGAGGCCGTGTGCCAGGGGTATGTGGACCCCGCACAGACCGCCGAGGCCTTCGACGCGGACGGGTTCCTGCGCACGGGCGATCTGGGGTTCGTGAAGGAGAGCGGGCATCTGGTGCTCACCGGGCGGCTCAAGGACGTGATCATCCGCAAGGGCGAGAACATCTCGGCGAAGGAGATCGAGGATCTGCTGCACCGGCACGCCGGGGTGGTCGATGTGGCGGTGATCGGGCTGCCGGACGCGGAGCGGGGGGAACGGGTCTGCGCGGTGGTTGAACAGGCGCCGGGTTCGGCGGAGTTGACCTTGGCCGAGGTGACCTCCCATCTGCGGGCGCAGGGCCTGTCCGTGCACAAGCTGCCCGAGCAGGTGGAGGTGGTGGATGCGCTGCCTCGCAACGAGACGTTGCGGAAGGTGCTGAAGTACAGGTTGCGGGAGATGTTCGGGGGTGGTGGGGGCTGAGTTCCCGGGTGCGGGCCGTGTGTGGCTGGGCGCGCAGTTCCCCGCGCCCCTGAAGGCGCGGCCCTCACGTATGTGCGGTCCTCACGCCGACAGCGGCTGCGACTCGTCCCCCGCCGCCGCGTCCACGTCCCCGTACACGTCGAAGAGACGGCGTACTCCCAGGGCCGCCAGCACCCGGTTCACGTGCGAGCCCTCGACCGCACCCCGGGCAGGGAGGATCAGCCGGAGCCTGCCCCGGCAGGAGCGGATCAGACGGCGGGTGGCGATCAGGACGCCCACACCGCTGGAGTCGCAGAACAGCACCCCGGACAGATCGAGCACCAGATCGTGCCGGCCCGCCGCGACCGCCTCGTGGACCACGCGCCTGACCTGCGGCGCCGTCACCAGGTCCAGTTCCCCGCGGACGCACACCACGGCCCATCCGCCCTGCTCGGCCTCGTTCACGATCAGCGTCACGCGTCCGGTACCTCTCTGTGCCGTCGGCCCCCGCCCGTACCAGCGCGCCTTCCCGTACCGGATCGCGCGAAACCACTTCGCCTTTATCACGACCTGCCGGTCCGGGGGCGCACTTGCCGTAAAGGAGCGCTCGTTCTCGGTCGGGCGCACTACATTCGAGGAGACACGAGTACACAGGGGCGCGGACAAAAGACACAAAGATCGCACAACGGTATACGCGTAGACGGTTGGGGAGCCGCATGGCGAAGGACGCACCACCTCGCTGGGACCGCAAGATGCAGCAGCGCCTGGCGCGCGGCGAGGCGGCCGCGCTCGGCGAGCTGTACGACCGGTTCGCCTCGCTCGTGCACAGCCTGGCCCACCGTGTGCTCGGCGAGGACTCCGCCGCCGACCAGATCACCCGCGAGGTGTTCGGCTACGTGTGGGAGAACCCGGACGCGTACGACCCCAAGCAGGGCTCCATGCGCTCCTGGATCGCCAAACTCACCCAGCGCCAGGCCGTGCTGCGGCTGCGCCAGGCCGAGGTGGCGCAGTACGCGGAGCGCGGCGGCTCCACCGAGGAGCTGGAGGCGAAGGTGCTGCGGGCCACCGCGGCCGCCCGCGCCGACTACATCGTGACGTCGATGCCCGCGCCGCTGCGCCAGGCCCTGGAACTGGCGTACCACCAGCGCCGCGACTACCGGCAGGCCGCCGCCGACCTCTCCATCAGCGAGGACGAGGCCCGGCGCCGGCTGCGGCTCGGGCTCCAGCTGCTGTCCACGGCGAACACCCGCCCGCCTGAGAGGTCCTCGCCGCCCGGTTACGGACGTGCGCTGTGAACGGGCCCGCCGAGCAGGGTCCGCCGCTTCCCGACGACGAGAACGGCACGCCGCGCATACCGCCACCGCGCCGGGCCGCGGACGACATCGAACGGCTGCCGTCCCTCCCGCCGCCCCCGCCGCCGGAGCCGGTCGTCCGCTCGCACGCCATATTGAAATCGCTGCTCGGGGCATGGGCGCTGACCGCGTGCTCGGCGGAGGAGACCGAGGCCGTGGAGGCACACCTCACCGAATGCGCACCCTGCGCGGACGAGGCGCTGCGGCTGCGGGACGCGGTGGGGCTGCTGCAAACCGACCGCAGCCTCGATCTGGACCCGCTGCTGCGGTCCCGGGTCCTGGAGAACTGTCTGGGCCGGCGCCCGGCACGCATCCCGGTACCGGACTGGGCGTCCGCGTACGACGCGGAGGCCGCCCGGCTCGACGCACTGCTCAACGACTTCGGCGACGCGGAGTGGCACGCGCCGGTGCGGCTGAAGTGGTTCGAGCGGGAGCGGCAGGTGAACCGCAAGACGACGGTGGCGGGCGTGATCGGCCACCTGATGGTGGTGGACGGCCTCGTGACGGCGGCGCTGGGCCTGAACGACCCGTCGGGCGCGGGCCTCCCTTCGGGTCCGACGGCCCGCACCGAGGCCTTCTGGACCTCGACGCGCTTTCCGCTGACGCGGGCGGTACGGGAGCCGTGGCGCGAGCAGACGCACACGCTGATCCGTACGGTGTCGTTCGCGGGCCGGGGCGCTGCCGAACTGGCCGTCCCCTACGGCGGCTTCGCCCTCCCGCTCCAGGACGCGCTCCTCGACCGGGCCTTCGAGTGCTGGATCCACGCGGAGGACATCGCGGAGGCGGTGGACTACCCGTACGACCCGCCGTCCGGGGCGCATCTGCACCGGATGATCGATCTGGCGGCACGGATCCTCCCGGACACGCTGGCCGCGCGCCGGCGTGCGGGTCTGGCGTCGCCGCCGCGCCAGCTGGTCACGGCGGGCTCGCCCGGGCGCTCCCTGCGCCTGGAGATCGAGGGCGCGGGCGGCGGTGACTGGTACATCGCGCTCGACTCCCCGGCGGCGGTCGGCTCCCCCGACCACGAGGTGGCCCACATCGCCCTGGACGGCGTCGAGTTCTGCCGCCTGGCGGCAGGCCACGTCAAACCGGAGGACGCGGCGGCGGGCCACCTGGGCGACCGCGAGGCGATCCGGGACGTGCTGCTGGCGACGGCGTCGCTGAGCAGGCTGTGAGCCCCACCCCGCCCCTTCACCTAGACCCTCCGGGGGTGGGTGGGGGGTGGAGGTGGGTTTCCCGGGGGCTGCGCCCCCGGACCCCCCTTGCGGGGCCTGCGGCCCCTGCACCCCGCTTACGGGGGCTCCGCCCCGGACCCCGCTCCTCAAACGCCGGAGAGGCTGATTTCGCCCGGGCCCCTCGCATGCCGGAGGAGCTGGAGGTGCCTCAAGGGGCGCGGGGAACTGCGCGAGCAACCACAGCCGACCCGCAGCCAAACACCGGGCCCAAAAGGGGCGCGGGGAACTGCGCGACCAGCCACGGACGGGCCGCAGACAAACACCGGGCCCGGGGCGGAGCCCCCAGCAGGGCAACCGGGCGCTGAACCGGGTGGGCGTGGCACCCCGCCCCGGGGACCCGGTAGCGTGGCTCGATGATTCCGTAGTCCCACGCGTAGGAGTCCCGGTGACGCAGAGCCGACAGGGTGACGAGCCGCAGCTACCCGCTGTACGGCCCGCACACGAGGGCGTCGTGCTGCCCGCCGACGGATCCGCCCCGCTGCCCCCGGGGCCGCCCGGGGGCCAGCCCTGGGGGCAGCCATGGGGTCCGCAGGACCCGGCGCCCGTCTGGGGACAGCCCCTGCCCGCCGAGAGCGGCGACGCCACGCAGTACATCGCCCCCGTCCCGGCGGACGGCGGCGGCGCCGAGGAGACGCAGTACCTCACCCCGCCCCCGGCGAACGCCTCGGACGCGACCCAGTACATCGCGCCCGTCCCGCCCGCGCCCGGCGCCTCCGACGCCACCCAGTTCCTCGCGCCCGTACCCCCGGCATCCCCGGGCGCCCTCCCCCCGGAGGCCCCCGGCGGCGCCGAGGCGACCCAGTACCTGCCGCCGGTTCCGGCCGCCCCGCAGGACACGCCGTACGGCATACGTCCGGGCGCGCCCGAGGAGCGGCAGCCGCCCGCCGAGTTCGACAGCCTCTTCCGTACCGACGGGCCGCCGCAGGGCCAACGCCCGGGTGAGAACCAGCAGTTGCCCCGGTTCGCCCCGGCCCCGCCGGTCCAGGTCCAGGTGCAGCCCCAGCAGCAGGCCGCCCCGGCGTACCAGCCCCCGCAGCACCAGGCCCCGTACGACTCCTACGACTCGTACGACGACGAGCCCCCGCGCCGCTCCCGCCTCGGTCTGATCGCCGCCATCGGCGTCGGCCTCGCCGTCCTCGGGCTCGGCGCCGGGTATCTCATCAGCGGCACCGGCGGGGGCGGCGGCGAGAAGAAGAACGACAACGCGCCCATCGCCGCGACCACCCCGACCACCGGCGGCGGTGACGGCAAGGCCCCCGCCGACCCCGCCAAGGCGCAGGCCGTCGAGCTCGACAAGCTGCTCGCCGACAGCAACAACAGCCGCGACGCCGTCATCGGCGCGGTCGCCGACATCCGCGGCTGCGACAAGCTGGACGCGGCCGCCACGAGCCTGCGCGACGCCGCCCGCCAGCGCGGCGAGCTGGTCACCCGGCTCCAGAAGGTCGCCGTCGACAAGCTGCCGAACAACGCCAGGCTCACCGCCGAGCTCACCAAGGCGTGGCAGGCGTCCGCGTCCGCCGACAACCACTACGCCGCCTGGGCCGACCAGTCCGGCAAGGACAAGGGCTGCAAGCACGGCCACGCCCGCCGTACGCCCGACGCCGCCCAGGGCGACCGCGCCAGCGGCGAGGCGACCCTCGCCAAGAAGCAGGCGTCGGGGCTGTGGAACGCGATCGCGGGCAAGTACGGCCTGACGAAGCGGTCTTCCGCCCAGCTCTGACCCGTAACGCCCCGCAGGTGCGCGTCAGCCCAGGGCCGACGCGTCCTCCAGCGTCGTGCTCACATCCGTGAAGCCGCGCTGCGCCGCCGTCAGCCGCCCGGCCTTCACCACCTGGAACGTCACATCGCGGTTGACGATCCGGGGGAAGTCCGGCGCCGCCAGCATGTCCTCGAACTTCCACCGCAGCGTCGGCGTCAGCCCGCCCGTCTCCACGCTGACGCCCTTGTTGAGCGCGCGGACGAGGTCGTGCGCGGCCACGTCGTTCTTGTTCAGCGACTCGACGACCTTCTTCAGGACGGTGTACGCGATCCAGGTCGTCTGGACGCCCGCGTCCGCCGCGTCGATGGACTCGTCCCGGAACGCCTGCTCCCGGATGACCTGCCGCATCGGCCCCCAGCGCGCGTCGCCCGCCTCCGGGTACCAGCCGGTGACGTACGCGCCCTCGAACGGGCCGTCCGCACCGCCCGTGCGGTCGATCAGCGGCTGCCCGACCGAGCCGAGCACCGAGGCGATCTGCACCTTCTGGCCGTCGTCCTCGACGCGCCGGAACGAGTCGAAGAACGTCTCGGTGCGGGCGCCGAGGACCGCGGTGACGCACCCCTTGCGGGCCCGCTCGGCGGCCGCCTTCCTGCCTATCCTCCCGGGCAGTTCCGGGTCCGCCCCGGCCCGTACCAGCGCCTCCTGGGCCTGCGGGGTGTAGTCGCCCGCGTCCTCGGTCGTACGGATGTCGGCGGACGGCTTGCGGTGGCCGGTGGTCAGGCCGGAGTCGAGGAGTAAGGGCATGATGTCGCCGGAGACGGTGTCCGGCCGCACCAGCGCGACCTTCTCGCACCACACCGCGAGCTGCTTGCCGGTGCCGGCGAGCAGGGTGGCCTGGCCGCCGTTGACGGGGTAGGAGAGCGCGCTGGTGAACTCCTCGTCGGAGACGCCGTAGCCGCCTATGTACGGGATCCCGGCGGCCTCCAGGGGGGCCATGAAGGCGCGGCCGTGCTGGCTGTAGGAGCCGACGACGGCGACCGCGTTCTCCTTGACCGCGCGGCGGGCGCACTCGGCGGCGCCGGTGGCGGTGTTGTGCTCGTTGCAGGTGAGGACCTGGAGCTTGTGCCCGTCGATGCCGCCGTGCGCGTTGACCCATCGCGCGTATGCCTCCGCCATGGACGGCATTCCGGGCATATTGGTCGCACGGGTGCTGTCGGGTGCCCAGGTCATGACCGTGACGGGATCCCTGGAGCCCCCCGCGGTTCCAGGGATCACGCCACAGCCGGTCACCAGCGAGGCTCCGGCCGCCGTACACACGGCGACCAGCGCGGCCGCCACGGAGTGGAAGGGGCGGGGGGAGGAGGAGCTGCGCCATCCGGTCATGTCCCTGCACAATTCCGCCTCACGGGTAACGGCAGAGTGAGCACTTCTCAACGCTGGGTGACGCGCGGGTGAATTACGGGGGCGCCTGGGGACCGGGAGAACATGAACGTACGATCGAACGCGTGCAGCAAGGTTCAGCCAGCTCTTCCCGTCGCGGCCGTCGCTCCCCCACCATGGGCGGCATGCCGTTGAATGACATGCCGTGGTGGCGCTGGCGCGCGAACGTGCGATCCGCGCTGCACATGCTCTCCGACGATGCCTTCCAGCAGGAGGTGTGGCTGGCCGGGCAGGAGGGGTACGGGGACATCACCGACGCCGTCTACCGGCTGGTGGAGGACACCTGGCTCGACAACTGGTCGGCCGAGAAGTACGTCGGCACGGTCTTCCGGGACTCCGGCGAGGCCGCCCTCGTCGACGTGGTGGTGCTGCGGGTGCTGCGGATCATGCACCAGGTCGGCGCGGACGCCCCGGTGTCGGGGTTCCTGGCCCACCACGGGTGGCCGGAGGCGGTACGGGCCGCGCGCGAGGCACACGTACGGCTGGCGGTGAACGACGGGGACGACCCGGACGTACAGCCGCGCTCCCTTGAGGTCCTGAACATCCTCACCCGTTCCGCATCCTGAGCGGCGCGGGGGGCCGGGTGCCGGTTGTGGCATCCTGCCTGGATGACTGACCAGTACGTCCTCACGCTCTCCTGCCCGGACAAACAGGGCATCGTGCACGCCGTGTCGAGCTGTCTCTTCATCACCGGCTGCAACATCGAGGACAGTCAGCAGTTCGGAGACCGCGACTCCGGTCTCTTCTTCATGCGGGTCCACTTCTCGGCCGAGGCGCCGGTGACGGTGGAGAAGCTGCGGGCCGGCTTCGCGGCCGTCGGCGACTCCTTCCAGATGGACTGGCAGATCCACCGCGCGGACGAGCGCATGCGGATCGTGCTGATGGTGTCGAAGTTCGGCCACTGCCTCAACGACCTGCTCTTCCGCTCGAAGATCGGCGCGCTGCCGGTGGAGATCGCGGCGGTGGTCTCGAACCACACGGACTTCTCCGAGCTGGTCTCCTCCTACGACATCCCCTTCCGCCACATCCCGGTGACGAAGGAGACGAAGGAGACGGCGGAGGCGGAGCTGCTCTCGCTCGTACGGGAGGAGCGCGTCGAGCTCGTCGTGCTCGCCCGCTATATGCAGGTCCTCTCCGACGACCTCTGCAAGCAGCTCAGCGGCCGGATCATCAACATCCACCACTCCTTCCTGCCGAGCTTCAAGGGCGCGAAGCCGTACCACCAGGCGCACGCCCGGGGCGTGAAGCTGATCGGCGCGACCGCGCACTACGTCACCGCGGACCTGGACGAGGGCCCGATCATCGAGCAGGAGGTCGAACGGGTGGGCCACGAGGTCACCCCCGACCAGCTGGTGGCGGTCGGCCGCGACGTGGAGTGCCAGGCGCTGGCGCGGGCGGTGAAGTGGCATGCGGAGCACCGGATCCTGCTGAACGGCCGCCGCACGGTGGTCTTCGCGTAACCCCATCTGGGGGCGGCCCCCCCAGTCCCCTCTTCCTGGGCTGCGCCGGGGCTGCGTGTTCGCCTGCGGCCTGGGGCTTGTTTGGGGGTGCGTGTTTGTCTGCGGGCTGAGTGTGGCTGGTCGCGCAGTTCCCCGCGTCCCTTAAGGCGGACGGGGCCCGGCCATATTTTCAGTCCTCGGGCGTCAGGGGGGAGCCCGCACATTCAGGCCCTACGGCGCTTGAGGAGCGGGGCAGGGGCCGCAGGCCCCGCCCTTTCAGGGGCGCGGGGAACTGCGCGACCAGCCCCCACCGGGCCCGCAGACGAACGGGATCCGGGGCGGAGCCCCGAAAGCGGGGGCGGGGGCGCAGCCCCAGTGGGGGTACCGGGGGCGAAAGCCCGCGTATGCGGGTTCAGGGGCCGCAGGCCCCGCAAGCGGGTGCAGGGGCGCAGCCCCGCTCGGGGTCCGGGGGCCCAGCCCCCGGGTAACCGGCCCTCGCCCCCACCCCCCCGGAGGCCGCACGGCGGAGCCGCGAACGTCACAGCGGGAACGGGCGGGGTGGGGGCTACGCCGCCTGGACTTCGAGGCGCGCGCCGAACTCCCGTACCGACGGCTCGTCCGCGTACGGCTCCAGGCGTTGCTGGAGGTCGTCGAGATAGTCCGCGCCGCGGTTCGTGCGCAGCGTGGACAGCAGGTCCACCGCCCGCGCACCCGTGGCGCACGCCAGCTCCACCTCCCGCTGCTGCACCTGCGCCGTGGCGAGCAGGATCAGCCCGATCGCCCGGCGCCGCGCCCGTGTCTCGGGGTGGCCCGCCAGTGACTCCTCGGCGCGCCGGGCGGCGGCCTCGGGCTGCCCCAGGTCCCGGTGGCAGTGGGCGAGTTCGTCCGCCAGGTACGCGTGGTCGAAGTGGGCGATCCAGGACGGGTCGTCGCCGGAGTCGGCCGAGGCCGCCTCCAAGGCCGCGAGGGCCCGCCCCGCCACCGTCTGGCACGTACGCGCGTCGCCGAGCAGCGCGTGCCCCCGCGCCTCCGCCGCGAAGAACATCGCCTCGGCGCGAGGGGTGACCCGGCCCCGCGAGCCCTCCTGGGCGGCACGCGCCAGTTGCGCGATCTCGCGCGGGTTGCCCAGCTGGGCCGCGAGGTGGCTCATGGAGGCGGCCAGCACGTACCCCCCGTAGCCCCGGTCCCCCGCCGCCTGGGCGAGCCGCAGCGCCTGGATGTAGTAGCGCTGCGCCAGGCCCGGCTGGCCGGTGTCGACGGCCATGTAGCCCGCCAGCTCCGTGAGCCGCGACACCGCCGCGAACAGCTGGCGCCCGACCGTCTCCCGGTACGAGCCCGCGAGCAGCCCGGACACCACGCTGTTGAGGTAGTGGACGACGACCGGGCGTACATGCCCGGACCCGAACCGGTGGTCGAGCTCGACCAGCGCGTCCGTCATCGCCCGCACCGCGTCGACGTCCGCGACCCCGACCCGCTGCCCGGCGTTGCGCGCGACCTGCACGTCCGCGCTGGTGATCAGCCAGTCGCGGCTCGGCTCGACCAGCGCGGAGGCGGCGACCGTGGAGCCGGTCAGGAAGTCGCGGCGGCCCACGTCGCTGCGCCACAGCTCGCAGACCTGCTCGATCGCGCCGAGGACGGTGGGCGAGAACTGGAGCCCCACCCCCGACGCCAGGTTCTTGCCGTTCGCCATGCCGATCTCGTCGATCGTCACGGTGCGCCCGAGCTTGCGCCCCAGCGCCTCCGCGACGATGCCCGGCGCCCGTCCCCTGGGCTGCTGGCCGCGGAGCCAGCGCGCCACCGATGTCTTGTCGTACCGAAGGTCGAGCCCGCGCTCGGCGCCGACCATGTTGACGCGCCGGGCGAGACCCGCGTTGGAGCACCCGGCTTCCTGGATGAGCGCCTGCAGCCGTTCATTGGGCTGGCGGGCGACTAGAGGCCTGGCTGCCATGTGAACCCCCTGATGCGGCAGTTGATCACTCCTGTGATCAATGCCCTGCGAAAAGGAAGAGAATGCGAAGGAAGCGAAGGAAAGCGCGAGAAGCAGAAAATGCGCCGTAAATCTGATGAATGACGGTCGCGTGTGATGTCGGCGGTGGCGGCGATGTCGCGATGGTGAAGTGATGTCGAACCAACGGGCGCATTGTCCGTTTCCCCGGAGCCCCCCGCTTGTGGCTACCCGCCACGAGAGGCGCGGCCCCACGCGCGCCCCCGTCCATGCACCCATGCGCCCCGGATGCAGGATCGATGCTCCTGCGCCGCCCGGCGCGCGCCCGTAACCCGCGGTGGTGGCGGGAGTTGAGTCCTGCGTGGAAGAGACCATCACAGGCACGGAAGCCGCACAGATTCCCAAGCAGCGCGGTGACCAGCTCCTCGACAGCGCGGTGCGGTACGCGGAAGAGCGGCACTGGGACGTGTTCCCCGGCACCTGGCTGGAGGCGGCCGAGGGCGTGGAGCACTGCTCGTGCGGCGACGCCGCCTGCCCGTCGCCGGGGGCGCACCCGTCCCGGCCGGACTGGGCGACCCAGGCCACGGGGAGCGCGGTCGCCGCCCGCCGCATGTGGTCGAAACAGCCGAAGGCGTCGATCCTGCTGCCCACCGGCCGCACCTTCGACGCGATCGACGTCGCGGAGTCGGCCGGCTTCCTGGCGCTCGCCCGGATGGAGCGCATGGAGCTCACGCTCGGCCCGGTCACCTGCACCCCGGACCGCCGGATGCTGTTCTTCGTGCTGCCCGGCGCCGGCGCGAAGGTCCCCGACCTGGTGCGCGAACTGGGCTGGACGGCCTCCTCGATCGACCTGATCACCCGCGGCGAGGGGGACTACGTGGCGGCGCCGCCCACCCGCATCGGCGGCCACGGCGCGGTGCAGTGGGCCCGCCGCCCCACCCCCGCCAACCGCTGGCTGCCGGACGCGGAAGAGCTGATCAGCCCCCTCGCGTACGCCTGCGGACGCGAGGCCGCCGCCGCCCGGGCGCGCCACTCGTAGGGTGTCCCCGTAGACGTACGGACGTACGTACGGGGATGAAAGGCGCACCACCATGCCGGATCAGACAATCGACGGCGGCTCCGACCCTGCGGAACCGGATCCCGCGGGCCCGGAGGCCACGGGTGTGGACACCGCGGACGGGGTGCGGGACCTGCCGCCCGCCGTCCGGGTCAGCGATCTGTGGAAGCGCTTCGGCGACCAGATCGCCGTCGCCGGGATCGATCTGGAGCTTCCGGCGGGCAAGTTCATCGGCCTGGTCGGGCCGAACGGGGCGGGCAAGACCACCACCCTGTCGATGGTGACCGGCCTGCTCCGCCCCGACCGCGGCACCGTCGAGGTCGGCGGCCACGACGTCTGGCGCGACCCGGTCGCCGTGAAGTCACGGATCGGCGTACTGCCGGAGGGACTGCGGCTCTTCGAGCGTCTGACAGGGCGCGAACTGCTCGGCTACACCGGCCGGCTGCGCGGGCTGCCCGGCGCCGAGGTCGACAAGCGGGCCACCCAGCTCCTGGACGTCCTGGACCTGGCGGGCGCCCAGCACAAGCTCGTCGTGGACTACTCGACCGGTATGCGCAAGAAGATCGGGCTCGCGGCGGCCCTGCTGCACAACCCCGAAGTGCTGTTCCTGGACGAGCCGTTCGAGGGCGTCGACCCGGTCTCCGCGCAGACGATCCGGGGCGTCCTGGAGCGCTACACCGCCTCCGGCGCGACCGTCGTCTTCTCCAGCCACGTCATGGAGCTCGTCGAGTCGCTGTGCGACTGGGTCGCGGTGATGGCCGCCGGGCGCATCCGCGCACAGGGCACGCTCGCCGAGGTCCGGGGCAGCGCGACCTCGCTGCAGAACGCGTTCCTCGAACTCGTGGGCGCCCACGGCCGCGACACCGGCGAGACCCTCGACTGGCTCGGCGGCGGTGCGGCCCGATGAGCGCCACCGACACGGCCCCGAAGGCCGCCGCGCCCTTGGGCACGCCCTCCCTCACCCCGCTCTTCGTACGGCTGAAGCTGTCGCTGCTCAAGAACGGGCTGCGGCAGTCCGGCGGGCGCCGGGCCGCGTACATCACCTCGGCCGTGCTCGCCCTCCTCTTCGCCGCCCTCCAGCTCCTCGGCCTGCTGGCGCTGCGCGGCGACGCCCACGCGGCCACGGTGGCCGTCCTGGTCACCGCCGTCCTGGCGCTCGCCTGGACGGTGATGCCGCTGTTCTTCCCGAGCGGCGACGAGACCCTGGACGCGACCCGGCTCGTGATGCTGCCGCTGCGCCCGCGCTCGCTGATCGTGGCGCTGCTCGCCGCCTCCCTGGTCGGCATCGGGCCGCTCTTCACTCTCTGCCTGGTGCTCGGCTCGGCGATCGCGGTGGCCCACAGCGCGGCGGCGGCCGCCGTCGCGGTGCTCGCCGTACCGCTGGCGATCCTGGTGTGCGTCGCGCTCGCGCGGACGGTGGCCACGGCCAACACCCGGCTGCTGACCTCCCGCAAGGGCCGCGACCTCGCCGTGCTCAGCGGTCTCGTGATCGCCATCGGCTTCCAGTTCGTCAACTTCGGGGTGCAGAAGCTCGGCGACTCCGGCGGCCTCTCCGCACTCGACCCGGCCGGGAACGTGATCCGCTGGCTGCCGCCCGCCGCAGCGATCGGCGCGGTCGACGCGGCGAGCGAGGGCGCGTACGGGCGGGCGGCACTGCAACTCGCGCTCACCGCCGTGGCGTTGGCGGCCCTGCTGTACGCCTGGCAGCGCTCGCTGGTACGGCTGATGACGACCCCGGACGGCTCGACGTTGCGGCCCGCCGACACGGCCCGCAAGCAGGCGGACCGGCCGGGACTCGCCGGGCTGCTGCCCGAGGGCCGCACCGGCACCGTCATGCTGCGCACCCTGCGGTACGCCTGGCGCGACCCCAAGACCAAGGCGGCGTGGATCACTTCGCTCGCCATCGGCCTGATCGTCCCGGTCGTCAACGCCCTCCAGGGCAACGGCACGGTGTACTTCGCCTCCTTCGGCGCGTTCATGCTGGGCGCCCAGATGTACAACCAGTTCGGGCAGGACACCTCGGCGTTCTGGATGGTCGTCCAGACGATCTCCACGCCCCGGGACGCCTTCCTGGAACTGCGTGCCCGTGCGTACGCGATCGCGCTGGTGACGGCCCCGTACACCGTCCTGGTCGCGGTGGTCACGGCCTCGCTGGTCGGCAACTGGGCGGCGCTTCCGCAGGCGTTGGGGCTGTCCCTAGGACTGCTCGGCGCGATGCTGGCGACGGGCGCGGTCGCCTCGGCGGCGTTCGCGTACTCGATCCCGCAGGACAGCCGCAAGAACGTGGCGCCGGGCCAGGGCGGCATCGCGTTCCTGGCGATCACCGGCGGGATGCTCACCAGCGGGCTGCTCTGCGCGCCGCTGATCGGCCTGACGATCTGGCTGCACACCTCGGACCGGCACGGCTCGCTGTGGCTGCTGCTGCCGGCGGGGGCGGTGTACGGGGTGCTCGTCGCGTACACCGGGCTGCGCGTCGCGGCCCCGCGCACGGCCAGGCGGCTGCCGGAGATCCTCCTGGCGGTCAGCCGGGGCTGAGGACCGCCGCATGCGGGCGTCACTCCGGCGGGTGACGCCCGCATGCGTGCCGGAGCGGGCACGGGTAGATCTTTTGTGTGACCGCGTATCGCATATCCCTCAGGGCCGTGGCCGCCGGGTTCGCCGCCTCGGTCCTGCTGTTCTGCGTCGGCTGCGCCACCGGCGCGGAGGTCTCCCGCGCGCCCCGGGCCGCTCCCGTACGCCATGTGCACGAGGGCGACGAGAGCCCCCCGGAGGCCCCGCCGGGGGACGGCCGGGCCGCACTGCCGTACTCGCCGCTGTGCCGCACCGCCAGGTGCATCGCGCTCACCTTCGACGACGGGCCCGGCCCGTACACCGCGCAGCTGCTGGACATACTCGGCCGGGAAGGCGTGCGGGCGACGTTCTTCCTGGTCGGCGACAAGCCCGTGCACACCTATCCCGACCTCGTACGGCGGATCGCCGCGCAGGGCCACGCGATCGGCAACCACACCTGGACGCACCCGGTCCTGACCGGTCTGCCCGACGCGGAGATACTGCGCCAGCTCACCCTCACCCAGTCGGCGCTCAAGCAGCTCACAGGCGTCAGGCCGACGCTGATGCGGCCGCCCAAGGGCCTCACCGACGCCCGGGTGACGGGCGCGGCCCGCGCGCTCGGACTCGCCCAGATCCTGTGGAACGTGACCGCGACCGACTACCACAACACGACCACCGAGCTCGTACGGAAGCTGGTCCTGGAGCGGGCCCGGCCGGGTGGCGTGGTCCTGCTGCACGATGTCCTGAAGTGGACCGTGCCCGCCGTGCCCGGCATCATCGCCGGGCTGCGCGGCGCGGGCTACACGCTGGTGACGGTCCCCCAGCTGTACGAGAACATGCAGCCGGGCGAGCAGTACCCGGTGTGGGCGACGCCCGCGCCGACCCCCGCCCCGGCGGCCTCGGGGCACGGCTGAGCCCTTCGGGTCCCCGGTTCAGGGGGACGGGGGGACCGGGTGCTCGGCCGCCTCCCGGAGGAACGGCTCGACCACCGCCCGCCAGCCCTCCGGCTGGTCGTAGTGGACGAGATGGCCGGCGTCGGCCACTTCCGCGTACTGACCGCGGGGCAGTACGCGGACCATCTCCTGGGCCTCGGCGCGTCCGAGCTCGCCGTCGAGGCCGCGGACCACGAGCGCCGGGCAGCGGACCTGGGCCAGCTCCTCCCAGTGCGCGTCGAACACCCACGTCTCGCGGGACTTCAGCATCTGGCGGCGGGAGAAGACCGGGCGCCAGCCGTCGGCCCGCTCGGCCATCACCTCGGCGAAGAACTCGCCGCGCGCGGGGCTGGGGCGCTCCACCCATGGATCGTCCTCGCCGAACCACTTCCGTACGTCCGCGAGCGTCGCGAACGGGACCGGCCAGGACTTGAACCAGTCCTCCCACTCGCGCTGGGAGGCCGCGCCGAGCGCAGAGGCGCGCATGTCGCAGACCACCAGGGCGCGGACGAGGTCGGGGCGGTGGGCGGCGAGCTGCCAGGCGGTGAGGGCGCCCATGGAGTGGCCGACGAGGGTCACCGGGGCGAGGCCCAGCTGCTCGATCGCCGCCTCCGCGTCCGCCACATAGGCCTCGCGGGTGAAGGGGCCCTCGGCGGGCTTGTCGCTGCGGCCGTGGCCGCGCTGGTCGAGGGCGACCGCTCGGTGCTTCTCGGCGAGCCAGCGGGCGGTGGGCGCCCAGTGCGCGGCGCGGCCCATGAGTCCGTGGAGCAGTAACACCCCGGGCGCCCGGTCGGTCTCCCGGGGGCCCTTGGGCGGGTCCGCGAACTCCCAGGCAGCGAGGCGTACGCCATCGGATCCCGTCACGTCGCTGCGTCGCACCATGTGTCCTGGCACCCCCTTCAGCCCCCGAAGCCCTGAGGTCAGTTCACGGCAGGGTATCGAACCCCTATTCGAAAACCCGCGTCTCTCGCGCAACACCCCTCGTTCGAGTGACCGGACTCAAGGATTGACCGGCCGCCCCGAGGGGAGATCTTCTGCGGGAGGCGGGCGGCCACGGTGGGACCGACCGGCCGGCCCGAGGGAGCTGACCCCGAGAGCTCGGGGCTCCGGGTCAGCACCGGGGAGGGCAGGCCCCGGCGCCGCAGGGCGTCGGGGCCCTCTGCATCTCGGCGGGACCCGCCGGGCCCGCCAGGAGCGGAAGACAGTCGCATCGGGACTCTCCGCACGATCCCCTCCCCTCCCGGCCGTACGCTCCTCGGCCGTTCGCCCTTCCGCTCCTTCAGGTCATATGCCTCACCCGACAGCGTGGCACGCGAACCGCCCGTCCGCTGCCGATCCGACCGGAAACGGCGGTCGGGGACGGCGGTCGGCCCACCCTCTCAACTCCCGTACGCCCCAAAGGAAACGGGGCGGCGCCGCGCACCCGCGCGACACCGCCCCCGTCGACCCTGTGTTCCGTACGCTTCCTACCGCTTGGCCACGAAGACGTGGGAAGCCACGTCCGCGCCGAGCTCGGCGGCCTCGCCGCTGCTGCCGACCAGGACGCCGCCAGGGGACCGCGTCACGCTGACGACAGCGCCGGGCTGCACGCCCGCGCGACGCAGCGTGTACATCAGCTGGGCGTCCGTCTGGATCGGCTCGCCGATGCGGCGCACGACGACCGTCATGCCGTCCTCCGTCGCCTCCAGCTCGTTGAGGCTGATGATGCCGTCCTCCAGGAAGGCGTCGGCCTCGGCCTTCTCGCCCAGCTCCTCCAGGCCCGGGATCGGGTTCCCGTAAGGAGACTCGGTCGGGTGGCGCAGCAGCTCAAGCACCCGCCGCTCCACCGCCTCGCTCATCACGTGCTCCCAGCGGCAGGCCTCGGCGTGCACCTGCTCCCACTCCAGGCCGATCACGTCGACGAGCAGACACTCGGCGAGCCGGTGCTTGCGCATGACGCGCGTGGCCAGGCGGCGGCCCTCCTCGGTGAGCTCCAGATGCCGGTCGCCCGCGACCTGGACCAGGCCGTCGCGCTCCATGCGCGCGACCGTCTGGCTCACGGTCGGCCCGCTCTGGTCGAGTCGCTCCGCGATCCGGGCGCGCATGGGGACCACACCCTCTTCCTCAAGTTCGAGGATGGTGCGGAGATACATCTCCGTCGTGTCGATCAGTCCGGACATACGTGCCCCTCGATGCTGTGAATGTTGAAAGCACTCGTGCGCTGGCCCTGGCTCAATTCTGACGCATACCACTGACAACCGTGCCCCGGCCGGGGCACGGCCCGAGAACGGGCGCTCGGGAGGACTGGGCACAGGGCGTATTGACAGGGCAATGGTCCAGACCGCAACGTGTGCGGCGGCACGGACATTCCCTCCCCCGAGCATTCCCCCGGAAAGGGCCCAGGCGATGAGCGAGAGCAAACTGGCCGGTCAGTTCTTCGACGCCGCCATCGGACTGCTCCAGCGGGTACGGGACGAGGAGGCCGGGAACGTCGGCGCCGCCGGGACCGCGATCGCGGACACCGTCGCGGCGGGCGGCCGCCTCTTCGCCTTCGGAGCCGGGCACTCCTCGCTGGCCGCGCAGGACGTCGTCTACCGGGCGGGCGGCCTCGCCCTGATGAACCTCCTCGCCGTGCCCGGCACGGTCGGGGTCGACGTGACGCCCGCGACGCTGGGCTCGGCCCTGGAGCGCGTGGACGGCCTGGCGGGCGCGGTCCTCGACTCCAGCCCCGCCAAGCCCGGCGACGTCCTCGTGATCGTCTCCCTCTCCGGCCGCAACTCGCTGCCGGTCGAGATGGCCATGAACGCGCACGCGCTGGGCCTGAAGGTCATCGGCGTCACCTCGCTCGCGTACACCGAGGGCACGAAGTCGCGCCACGTCTCCGGCACGTTCCTGCGCGACCACTGCGACATCGTCCTCGACAGCAAGATCGCGATCGGCGACGCGGAACTCACCCACGAGGCGATCCCGGCCCCCTTCGCCCCCGCGTCGACGGTCGTCACCAGCGCCCTGATGCAGGCGATGATGGCCGCGGCGGCGGAGTCCTTGGCGGAACGGGGCATCGAGCCGCCGCTGCTGCGCTCCGGGAACGTGGACGGGGGCCATGAGTGGAACGGGCGGGTGCTGACGGAGTACGGGGACCGGATCTTCTTCCGGCACTAGGCGCTGCGCTACTGGCCCGCCCGCTCCCCCGCGCTCCGCTCCACGCAGAACTCGTTGCCCTCCACGTCCGCGAGGGTGACCCAGCCCCTGCCGTCGGGGAGGCGGTGGTCGCCGACCAGGGTGGCGCCGAGGGCCAGGAGGCGGTCGACCTCCTCGTCGCGGGTGCGGTCCTGGGGCTGGAGGTCGAGGTGGACGCGGTTCTTGACGGACTTGGCGTCGGGGACCGTCACGAAGAGGAGGGTGGCGCCCTCGCTGGTCACCAGGGCCTCCGGGTCGCCGGGGAAGTCCTCGTCGGAGAGCTTGCCGTCGAGGGCCGCCGCCCAGAAGGTGGCCAGGGCGTGGGCATCGGTGCAGTCGAACGTCACGTGACGTACAAGTGAGGTCATGAGCGTCACTATGTTCGACGAGGGCGGGGCGGGAAAGGCCTTTTCGCGCGCGTGGGCGATGTCGGGCGCGCGGATCGATCTGGAACCCCTGCGGGCCGGGCACGCCGAGGAGATGGCGGAGGTGCTCGGGGATCCCGCGCTGCACCGGTTCATCGGGGGCGTGCCCGACGACGTGGAGCAGCTGCGTGCGCGGTACGCGCGGATGACGGCCGGGTCGCCCGACCCCGCCGTCCAGTGGCTCAACTGGGTCATCCGGCTGCGGGAAGAGCGCCGGTCGGTGGGTACGGTCCAGGCCACTGTGGAGGGTGGTACGGCGGAGATCGCCTGGGTCGTGGGGACGCCCTGGCAGGGGCGGGGGATCGCCGTGGAGGCCGCGCGGGCGCTCGTCGCGGGGCTCGCCGCGTACGGAGCGCGGCGCGTCGTCGCGCACATCCACCCCGATCACACCGCGTCCGCCGCCGTCGCGCGCGCCGCCGGGCTCGCCCCGACCGGCGAGTGGCAGGACGGGGAGGTGCGCTGGCGCGCGGAGCTCGCCGGGTGAGCCCGCGCGGATCGTCCTCCCCCCGCTGCCGCGTCGCAAAACGACCCCTCCTGTGAAGGTATTTCGGGGAAGTCGGTGTGGGATGCGTCACGTTCCAGTTGAATGATCCGACGAGGGTCGGTGCGTCGGTGTGACGCGGCGACACGTCCTGCAGGGGGTGCCAGGATGAGTGCTTCCCGGAGTGAGACCACCAACGCCCTCGGTCCCGACGAGCCGGACCGCGGGCACGACGACGATCCCGGCGGTCCGCCGGTGCCCGAGCCCCAGCACGGCGGCGATCTGCTCGCCGCGCTGCTCGACGGCATGGACGCCGCGCTGTGCGCGTTCGACGCGGGCGGTGCGGTCACCCACTGGAACCGCGAGGCCGAGCGGATCCTCGGCTGGAGCGCCCAGGAGGCCGTCGGCCGCCAGGGCTTCGCCGGGTGGGCGGTACGGGCCGCCGACGCGGGCGAGGTCGAGGGCCGGCTGATGGCCGCGATGGACGCGCCGGGCCGCCAGGTGCACGAGTTCGCGCTGCTCAAGAAGGACGGCGGGCGCGTTCTCGTACGGACGCAGTCGGCGGGGGTCCGGGGCGCGGACGGCAAGCCGGCGGGCGTGTACTGCGCGTTCAGCGAGGTGCACGCGCAGATCGACCTGGAGCGGTCGATCGCGCTGAGCGAGGCCCTGTTCGAGGACGGGTCGTGGGGTGTCGTCCTTGTGGACGTGGACCTGCGGCCCACCGTCGTCAACGCGTACGCGGCGCGGGCGCTCGGGACCGGGCGGGTCACGCTGCTCGGGCGGCCGCTCGGCGAGCTGATCGTGCAGGGCGTGGAGGAGCTGGAGGGCGCGCTCCACCACGTACTCGCGGAGGGTGCGCCCGACTCGCCCGCCGAGCTGTGGGTGACGCTGCGCACCGCCGAGGGCGAGCGGCGGCGCTGCTGGCGCAGCGGCTTCCTGCGGCTCGCCTCGCCGCTGGCCGAGGAGCCGGTGCCGCTGGGAGTCGCCTGGCTCTTCCAGGACGTGACCGACGCGAAGCTGGCCGAGCAGGAGGCGGACCGGCTGCGGTTCCGCTGGAACCAGCTGTACCGGGCCGCGCGTACGGCCGCGGAGTGCGAGGACCCGTCGGAGGCGGCGATGGCGTACCTGGACTTCGCGCTCGCCGGGTTCGCGGAGCACGCGCTGGTCGACGTGGCGGTGGGCGAGCGTCTGGTGCGTACGGCGGCGTCGCCGGCGAGCGCGCCGGGCCCGGTCGCGCCGGTGTCGGGCGGTGGCATCCCGGTGCGTTACGCGCCGGGCCACCCCGCCCTTCAGGCCGTCGACCGGATCGGGTCGGTACGGGCCAGTGGGGGTGCGGGCGCCCAGAGCTGGGCCGAGGAGCGGCAGTGGCCGGCGGATGCGCGGCACGCGCTGTGCACGGTGCTGCGCAGCCGGGGCCGGACTCTGGGGGTCCTCACGTTCCTGCGCGGCCCCGGCCGCCCGGCCTTCGAACGCCCCGACGCGACGTTCGCGGAGAGCGTGGCGGTACGGGTCGGGGCGGCGCTGGACCTGGCGGCGGCGCTGGGTTAGCCCCCACCCCGCCCGTTCGCGGCTCGTACGCCCGCACGACCCCGGACCGCTACGCCCCGCCTGCAACGGCCCCGCGCCAAGCAGCACCACGGCTTCGTCACCGGCGATCTCGTACGAGCCACCATGCCCAGCGGCAGATGGAAGGGCACCTGGACCGGACGCGTCTCCGTCCGCAGCAGGGGCCAGCGCAGCCTCACCACCTCGGCGGGCCGCTTCAACGTCCTGCACCGCAACCTGCGGCTCCTCCAAAGGGCGGACGGCTACTCCTACGCCGCGAAAAAAGAGACTCCCGAAAATCGGTTGAGGCGTCTCAGGGCCATGTCTAGTGTGTCGTTCAACGCCGAAAGGAGGTGATCCGGAAGTGATTTCACACCGGACGCGTGAGGTGACTGCGGGCTAGCGCCTGCCAGTCGCACTCTTTGTGCAGTGCCGGCTCGTCGCCGGCCGAATTCCCAGCAGTCACCGACCCGCGGGCTCGCCGGTACGTCCGGCCGGCTTCTCTTCGGAGGAACCCGAGCCCGCGGGTTTCTGCATATCCAGGACCAAGTACTACGGGGCCAGGCGTTCCACCTGCCAGGTGTCGGCGGAGGCCGGCACATAGCGCAGGCGGTCGTGGAGGCGGTTCTCGTGGCCCTGCCAGAACTCCATCGTTTCCGGGACGATCCGGAAGCCGCCCCACTCCGGGGGGACCGGGACCTCGGTGCCTTCGGGATAGCGGGCCGCCAGCTCCTCGTAGCGGGTCGTCAGCTCGGTGCGGGAGACGATCGGCTGCGACTGGGGGCTCGCCCAGGCGCCCAGCTGGGAGCCGTGGGGGCGGGTGCGGAAGTACGCCTGAGTCTCCTCGCTCGGGATGCGCGCCGCCCTTCCCGTCACGATGACCTGGCGGGAGATCTGGTGCCAGGGGAAGAGCAGCGAGACCTGCGGGTTCGCCGCCAGTTCGGTCGCCTTGCGGGAGGCGTAGTTCGTGTAGAAGACGAAGCCCCGGTCGTCGTAGGCCTTCAGCAGGACCGTGCGCGTCGACGGGCGGCCGTCGGGGGTCGCCGTGGCGACGACCATGGCGTTCGGCTCGTGCAGGCCGCCGGTGACGGCCTCCTTGAACCAGCGCGCGAACTGGGCCATGGGGGTGGCGGCGAGGTCCGCCTCGTCCAGGAGGGTGGTGCGGTACTGGCGGCGCATGGCGGCCGGGTCGTGGTCGGTCACGGCGTCATCCTGCCGCAGGAGCGTGCGGCCGCGCCGGGGCCGCCGCCCGCCGCCCCGGGATGGCACGGCGTGTCAGTTTTCCCGGCACGGAGGGTCGCCAATCCTCTGCGCGGTAAATGGGGCAGTGTGCCGGATGTCACGCTTCCCCGCACCCGTCGAACCCGCCAAACTCTCCGCTGGGCCACTGTGGCCCCCCTACGACCCGGTGGGTGACTTTCCACCGCACGGGGCATCACGGGGGAAGGGGCGCCCCCTGCCCAAACCCATCCCGCAGCTGTCGCACGCATCACGAGGAGCCGCCTGATGTCCGACTTCGTACCCGGACTTGAAGGAGTCGTCGCGTTCGAGACGGAGATCGCCGAACCCGACAAGGAAGGCGGTGCTCTTCGGTACCGAGGCGTCGACATCGAGGATCTCGTCGGCCATGTGTCGTTCGGGAACGTCTGGGGGCTGCTCGTCGACGGCGCCTTCAATCCGGGGCTGCCGCCCGCCGAGCCGTTCCCCATCCCCGTGCACTCCGGGGACATCCGCGTCGACGTGCAGTCCGCGCTGGCGATGCTCGCGCCGGTCTGGGGGCTGAAGCCGCTGCTCGACATCGACGAGCGGACCGCCCGCGACGACCTGGCGCGCGCCGCCGTCATGGCCCTGTCGTACGTCGCCCAGTCGGCGCGCGGCCAGGGGCTGCCGATGGTGCCGCAGCGCGAGATCGACAAGGCCGAGTCGGTCGTCGAGCGGTTCATGATCCGCTGGCGCGGCGAGCCGGACCCGAAGCACGTGAAGGCCGTCGACGCGTACTGGACGTCCGCCGCCGAGCACGGCATGAACGCCTCGACGTTCACCGCCCGCGTCATCGCCTCCACCGGTGCCGACGTCGCCGCCGCGCTCTCCGGTGCGGTGGGCGCGATGTCCGGTCCGCTGCACGGCGGTGCCCCCTCCCGCGTCCTCGGCATGATCGAGGAGATCGAGCGGACCGGCGACGCCACCGCGTACGTGAAGAAGGCCCTCGACAAGGGCGAGCGCCTGATGGGCTTCGGGCACCGCGTCTACCGCGCCGAGGACCCCCGTGCGCGCGTGCTGCGCCGCACCGCCAAGGAGCTGGACGCGCCGCGCTTCGAGGTCGCGGAGGCGCTGGAGAAGGCCGCTCTGGAGGAGCTGCACGCCCGCCGCCCCGACCGCGTGCTCGCCACGAACGTCGAGTTCTGGGCGGCGATCATGCTGGACTTCGCGGAGGTCCCGGCGCACATGTTCACGTCGATGTTCACATGTGCCCGTACGGCGGGCTGGTCGGCCCACATCCTGGAGCAGAAGCGGACGGGCCGCCTGGTGCGCCCCTCGGCCCGCTACATCGGCCCGGGTCCGCGCAACCCGCGCGAGGTGGAGGGGTTCGGGGACATCCGGGCCTGAGCCCCGGTCCGGCAACTCTGTCACGTGTGTGGGGGGGGGGGGGGGGGGGGGGGGGGGGGGGGGGGGGGGGGGGGGGGGGGGGGGGGGGGGGGGGGGGGGGGGGGGGGGGGGGGCGGGAGGGGAACAGGAA